>VBBE01000140.1 GCA_005884605.1 Candidatus Bathyarchaeota archaeon | reverse complement strand
TCCTTGGAGGTGGAGAAGAGAGATGGAAGCAGAGTTCGCCGACGACGAAGATAGCTGGTTCAGTATGGCCCTAATCACTAGATGCGTGGATCAGAACCTTGAGTACATCAGAGAAGGCACCATCCTCACCGGCCGCTAAGTTCTTTGTCGCAGGCGTGGACCTGGGACAGAAACTGGACCATTCAGCAGTAGCTGTTGTGGACAAGCGCGACAAGGAATTTGACCTGGTCCTCCTCAAGCAGTTCGAGCTGGGAACAGAGTACGGGTCCGTACTCGGATATCTCAAGCTCCTGAACGAGAATCTCCACGACCTGCGTCGGATAATGATCGACCAGACTGGCGTGGGAGAGACGTTCATGTCGATGGCCATCAGCTCGGGATTGAAGAACGCACGAGGTATCGTCCTGTCCCAGCCGAAGAAGCAGGATGTCATGACCTTCCTGAAGCACTGCATGGAGGACGGACTCGTCCACATACCCTACGACAGGGAATTCATGAACGAGCTGAACGTCGAACGGTTCGGACTAGAGGCGACAGGCAAGCTCAAGTTCTCGCATCCACCAGGGACCCATGATGATCGTCTATGGGCATTCGCACTGGCAGTATACTACGCGAGACTTCAACCGACCGAGTACCATCCCGTCGCCGCTGTCAACGAGTACCCGAGGCCAGGCAACCTTTGCCCCCAACTTCCGCGGAGCCTCTGGCAAAGATAATCCGTGTGGACCCTCACCCAGCCGTGCACTATCCACCGACTCTCGGCTCTCCGAGAGTACCGACCGGGCGACTAGTCCTTCCCTCAACGGAAATGCCACCTATGGGGGACCTGCTCAGAACACTCTAAGATCATCACTCGCCACCCGGAGGAATGGAACGGAAATAGGACTTCACAAGGTGGCACAACGACAACAGTCGTACTGCGACGAAAGCCCCAAACGTCCCTTGGAATAGCAGTGTATTTCCGCAAAAAAACCGAATCATATTTCTACGGGGAGCCAACATCGAGTGTTGGCCGGCAGCCGGAATGCCACGACACCCAAAGAGCCCCAATGGTCAGAAGAAACCGATCAACCCGAGGAAGCGGGCCATCCAGACGGCTCGAAAGCGGGAGAGTCGAGGAAGAATCTACCTCGGGATAATCGTCATCGTTACCGTGGCAGTCGGCGTCGGCTGGTACGTCTATTCGTCAACCCAGTCATCTAGTGGGGGACCTGACTTCGCAATAGCTGCCCCGTCAGTCGTAACGATTCACGCTGGCAATCAAGCCACTTCGAGGGTTAACGTCACTTCTGTGAACAACTTTGGCGGTACTGTTCAATTGTCTGCCAGCGCTTCAACTGGACTGGATGCAACTGTAAGCCCGGCAAGCATCACCGGCTCGGGAATTGCCACCTTGACGATGTCCGCAAATAGCAACGGTACTTATACTGTGACAGTTACCGGGACCAGCGGTAGTCTGACCCACTCCGTTACGCCCGTGGTAGGCACGTCCCTGTACGCTACACTCAAGACAACTAACGGAATGATCGTGGTCGAGCTTTACAACAATTCAGCCCCTAAGACTGTGACAAACTTTGTGAACCTTGCAAAGTCACATTTCTACGACAATCTCGTGTGGCACAGAATTATCCCTAATTTCGTGGTTCAAACTGGAGACCCTAACACGAAAAATGGGGGTGGAGACCGGAACACATGGGGACAGGGAACATCGCCTCAAAGCGTACCGTTCGAATATGATTCTTCTCTACACAATAATGTCGGCTATGTTGCGATGGCGAGTACAGCGGCAGGAGTCGGGGGAAGCTCGCAATTCTACATCAATGTGAACGACAATAGCGGTAGTCTCGACGGGAAGTATGCTGTGTTTGGGAAGGTGATTGTTGGAATGGATGCTGCGAATGCATTGGCGAATTTACCCACTACCAACCAGTATCCAAACGCTCTTAATCAACCGGCCGACCCTTCCCATGCAATGCTGATAAGCGTCACAATTTCGAACTCTCAATGAGAGAGTGACACGCCCAAACTCTCAATTGTTGTTGAAACCCCCGTAGAATATGCAAACACACCTAACGTAGATCGGCTAGGGGAAGGAGATCTAGTCGTGCTGCTAGATCCAATTTCTCCATGAGTAAGGCTTTCTTCGAAGAGGCGTGTTGCTTCGTAGGCTGCTCGGGGAGCACTCTTATGAGAGACGACACATTGACTAGTGATGTCTTAGGAATTGACTGCCATTCAGACTATTGAACGGGCGACCCGGTTAGCCGTCGATTTTGTTAGGAAATACTGTTCGTTCGTCTATCCGATCGCAGCTAGAAAGGAGACTTCTAGGTGGGTAGTAGATTTGGACATTTCGTACTTCAGACCCAGCTATGTTAGAGTGAAAATCGTCGCCGAAACAGGAAATCTTCAAGATTTCGCAGTAACCCTCGGACCTCTCTTGTAGCAAAGTCGACGCCTCATCTATCTTTGTGTAGAGATTTCAATCATAGCTGAAACTCGTGACTTCAGGCATCAATCAAGACGATTTCTAGGAATTGCAAGCGCAGATAGACGAATTTCTGCGAGAGGCTGACTTCGCTGCTCGCTTTGATTTATTCAAGACATTCCTGGTCATGATCGCGCGCTAGGATTGACATTTTCTTATATCTGCAAAGAAGCAGATTGTCAGGTTAGGCGATTGCGGAAATTCTGGCCGAATTGTGCAGTGTGGCAGAAATCAATTTCTTCACGCTTGTGGGATTCATGGGAAAGCGTTTTAACCCTATTACCGTAAAAATGTCAGCTACGCGGTTTCAGATATGGCTGACAAGAGAGCAGTACTGATCGTCGTCGACGGAATGGGCGATAGACCACTCATCGACCACGACTACAAGACACCCCTAGAATACGCAAACACTCCCAACATGGACCGACTCGCAAAAGGCGGCCTAGTGGGTTTACTAGATCCGATTTCTCCAGGCGTAAGACCCGGTAGCGACGTCGCGAATCTAGCACTCTTCGGCTATGACCCGGCCAAATACTACACCGGTCGAGGACCACTCGAGGCGCTCGGCGCTGGCATAGACTTGGGACCCAACGACATTGCTTTCAGAGTCAACTTCGCAACTGTAGACGACGACTTCCGTGTCGAGGATAGACGCGCGGGAAGAATCCGCAAGGGTGCGTCGAAACTCGCAAAATCTGTCAGCGAGATCAAGGTCGAAAGCGTTCCAGGAATCAGGACGATCTTCAAACCAACCGTCGACCACAGAGCAGTACTAGTTCTCAGAGGAGAGAAACTGTCGAAGAATGTGACAGATACTGATCCTCTGGAAGAAGGGTTGAAACTCGTTATATCCAGAGCTACCGACGGCTCGGAGGAGGCGAAGAGGACGTCGGCCGCCGTAAACGAGTTTGTGAAGAGATCACATGAGGCTCTGAGAGAGCATCCTCTCAATCAGGAACGCGCAAATGATGGCGAGAAACCTGCGAATATCATATTGACAAGAGGCGCGGGGACGCGTCCTTCGCTACCAAGCTTCAAGTCAATGTTCGATCTTCGAGGAGCATGTATCTCCGGAACAGCCCTAGTGAAGGGTATAGCGAGTGCCGCGAGTATCGACGTGATCGACGTTAGAGGAGCGACAGGGAGCATTAAGACGGACTACGAGGCAAAGGCGAAGGCCGTAATCGAGGGAGCCAAGGACAAGAACTTCGTAGTCGTACACGTCAAAGCCCCAGACATCGCCGGCCACGACGCTGACTTCAAGGGCAAAGTCCGAGCCCTCGAGGAGGTCGACACCCTAGTGGGACACGTTATCGATGAGGTAGATATCGGAGCCAACTATGTCGCACTCACATCCGACCACGCGACACCCGTTGGATACGGATTCCACACCGGCGACCCCGTCCCAGTAGTAATCGCAGGACCAGACGTTCCAGCGAGCAGGGTTCTTAAACTCAGCGAGGCGAGCGCCAGCCGCGGAAACCTCGGA
>VBBE01000139.1 GCA_005884605.1 Candidatus Bathyarchaeota archaeon | reverse complement strand
ACTTGTTTCGACACAACCTTTCCAGATGAGAGCTTCACCGTAACCCTGTTCGGCACCGCTTCCGGATACATTGAGCTCAGAGCCTTGTCTTCGACAACTGTGATCTTTTTCAGAAAGTCGAGAATCTTAGGATCTCGATACTTCTTTTCGCTGTAGGTTGAATTGTCAATCTTTCCCTCTAGCAACGCCATCCCGACAATGTATGGGAGGCTATGGTCTGCAGTCTCCTTCGTAAGTGGATTCCATTTCTCAGGATCCTTACCGAGTATCGCGTAGCCAGCTTCATGGGATGCAATCTCCACTGAGATGATATCTTCAGGCTTCTCGATCTCCTTCCTTGCCTCGAGTGCAGCCCAGATGGATGTCTGGGAGTGGATCTCTGCAGGGAAGAATTTCAGATATGTTTCTGCAATCTTGAATGATCCGTTTTTTCCTCCGAAGTCGTCAATGTTCATCTCGAAGGGTCCTGAGACTTGTTTGAAAAATCCCATCTCTCCTTCAAAGATTGGCGAAGGACCTGTCATGCCTTCTCGAGCGAGCAGAGCGGAGAAGACCCCGTTTCGGGCGGCGTTTGCAAAGGAGCATCCCTTCCACATAGATAGCTCTCCTGCCCTGACCTGTCTCATCGTGATGTGAGAGTTTAGGGCTAGATTCACTGCTTGAGTCATCTTGTCGGAATTTAGGTCCATGAGTTTGCTGGCTGCGAGAGCAGTTGAGGGTAGACCGTAGCATACGTGGTCCCAGCCTCGATGTCTGATATCGGCTGCGTCACAGAGCCTGCATTGAATCTCGTAGGCTAGAATAATGGAGAGAAGAAGGTCCTTCCCAGTTGCTTGGGCCGATTCCGCGACGGAGAAGCACGGTCCGATATTATCGCTGGGGTGTGCGGGCTCCTTGGACAGGTAGGTGTCGTTATAGTCGAAGTATCGTACCATTATCCCGTTAACAAACGCTGCGAGATCTGGAGTGGTCTTCCTTCTGGTCCCGAAGAGTGTTGATCCTTGGGTATCGCGCAAAGCTTCCGCTACTTTGCGAGAGATTTTGACTGGATCTGCGTTGAAGGCGCCGATCGCGCAGCCTAAACTGTCGATGATTCGTTTCTTGGTTTCGTGAACGACGTTCTCAGGGACGTCCTGATAGTTTGTAGAATGAACATAGTCCGCAAGCAGTTCCGCAAGGGTCATCTGATTTCGATGCGACCCGGTTTGTTGCTCTAATTGAATCTTTGAATGAAGAGAAAGATGCGTCAAGGATTCGACCTGTCCGTTTCTCGACTGGCCTTGCTGGCCCTGTTGTGGCTATTCTTCTTTCCAGTTCATCAGCAGACTGCCTAGCACAATGAAAAACGCCGCTAATCCCAGTGCTATGATCGTGTTGGTCAGGGCTTGGGCAGGTTGCGCATAGATCAACGCGTCTCTGAGTCCGTCGTTCACGTACGTTAGAGGCATGAAGTTAGCTATGACCTTCATAATATCCGGCAGTGTCTCGCGAGGCCAGAAGGTTCCGGCCAGGAACATCATTGGAAAAGTTATCGCGTTGGCCGCGGCATCAGCGCTCTCTGCTTCCCTTACGAAATTTGCAAGTACCATCCCAATCCCTGGGAAGAGGAGGGCGGCTGCAACTACCAGTCCTACCGTGTAGATGTCTATGGTCACTGTTACTCCGAAGATGGCGTAGCCGAAGAAGAGGATGACAACGAGTGATATGGTGGCTAGGATCATCTGGTATCCAACCATCCCGAGTATCCATTCGATCTTGCTGAGAGGTGTGGTGGCGAGTTTCTTGATGATCTTCAACTCCCGATACCTGCCATTGGTATTGACAGCGCCAAAGACACCCGTGGTGAGGAGGGTCATACCGATTACTCCCGGAATAAAGAAGTCAATGTATCGGATATTCCTAGTTACAATGCCGACTGGTTGAACGACGAGATGGTCGGGCGCACCGGCAATCGTCGCTGCATACGAGACGGTGACTGAGTCGACTATTCCCCTGAGGGATGCGGAGGCCTGGTCGCTCTGATCCATGAAAAGCTGAATTGTCGCATTCTTTCCACTCGCGATGGCAGCACTGAAATTTAGTGGAACGACTAGCAATCTCTGTCCACGATTGTGTAGCTGAGCATCGTTTTTCACAAATGTCAACGGGTCTGGCTGCTCAGCCGCGACCATGTGGAGGTTGAAGGCACCGGTCTGGTTCAGTACGTTGACGTAGCCTTGGGAGAGAGGAGTCGGCACATTCCCATTCAGATCCTGGTTTTGGATGTAGAGGTCGAACTTGGTGCTTCCGCTGCCGAATATTGCTCCGAAGAGGACGATGAGGAGGAGTGGGAACGCTATTGTCCAGAATATGTTGCTCTTGCTTCGGTACCAGCTCTTGAAATGCCCACGGATAATGGTGTAGATTCGGCTCCTCATGTCTAGTTTCCCTCCTCCGAGACTCTCCGCCCGGTAAGATTGAGGAAGACGTCGTCCAGTGTTGGACGTCTGACTTCTACCTCCTTGTCGTGCAGAGGAGTCTGTGCTAGGCTCATGAGGATGCTGGTGAGTTCGCCGTTGTTCAGCGGGATGGCAATGTCTCCGGCATTTCTGAGTTCAGCCTTGGGCAATCCTGGAGGAAGTTGACTCATCCCTTCCTGTCCAGCATCTCTGATGATGAGCGTCTTCTTCCCACCATGAGTGTCTATTAGCTGGTCTGGTGTTCCTGTGGCGATTATCTGTCCATGGTCGATGATTGAAACAATGTCAGCTAAGTATTCTGCCTCGTCCATGTAGTGGGTTGTTAGGAAGACTGTTTTTCCCTGTCCCTTTAACCGCTCGATAACGCCCCAGACGTCCCGGCGAGCTCTAGGGTCGAGCCCGGTGGTGGGCTCGTCGAGGAAGACGACAGCAGGATCGTTTACTAGAGAGACCGCGAGGCCTACCCTCTGCTTGAGACCACCTGACAGTGTCTTAAATTGTGCGTCCCGTTTATCTTTCAGGTCGACCAGCTCGATGAGTTTGTCTGCGTCGAGCTGTTGTTTGAACATCGCTCCGAAATAGTCGATGTTCTCGCGAACGGTAAGCCGATCTATCGCGTTGAAGTCTTGGGGAAGAACCCCGATTCGTTTTCGGATCTCTGCCTGGTCCGAACGTTTGCTTACGTCGTAGCCAAGGACGAGCGCTCGTCCGCCGGTCGGGTTTCGGAGACACTCCAAGATCTCCACGGTCGTGGTCTTTCCAGCTCCATTGGGACCAAGGAAAGCGAATACTTCGCCCTTCCTCAAGTTGAAGGATATGCCGTTGACGGCCACGTTGTCGCCGTATTTCTTTGAGAGACCCTCAACCTGTACGACCATGTCGGATTGTCCTGGAAGAGGCGCTGGCAGGTTGTTGCTCATTGCAGCGGCACTCCTAGCGTACGATTCTCAAGAGGCTCGTTATGATTGCTGTCACTGTGATTTCTTCGGGTTTCGATCGAGTGGAAGTTTCCATCAGATTTCACCACGATCATCGTCTTGATGGCGTTGTTGCTTTTAATGGTCGGGCACGTTCCATAGTCACATAATGTGATTACAAATCGCTGAGCCAAGAGATCTATACTCCGTCCAGATGCGGATCGTTCATCGCGAATTCCCTATTCTATTAGCTATTGGAGTGGCCAGGAAAGATGGGTTAGTTTTGCGCTGATGTCCCATAGTCGCTGAGCAACCTGCTCATCATAGGATTCGTCTGAAGACTTTTTCACTTTCAGTTTCTCCAGATATTCACCGTTGAGGTCCCTGGCATCATCCGACGAAGCGAGATAGACAATTGTCTCAGCTCCCTGCTTCGGGCTTGCCATGAACAATTTCGGCAGTGCCATAATGAACCCTGCTGGACCTAAGGGTCTGGTCGAGATGTTGGTCGCAACAGTGCCCGGGTGGACAGCATTGACTGTCACGCCTGTTCCTTGTAGCTTCTTTGCGAGTTCATGCGTGAAGAGGACGAGAGCCAGCTTGGACTGTCCGTACGCCTTCCATCCACCATATTCTTTCTCTAAGTTGAGGTCGTCAAAGTTGACGTGTCCGTTGTAGTGCCCTACTGATGACACGTTGATAATTCGACTGGGTGCGCTGGCCTCTAGCGTTGGCAATTGGAGATTTGTCAAGAGGAAAGGTGCGAGGTAGTTTGTGGCGAAGGTATTCTCGTAGCCATCCGTTGTAACCTTACGTCGCTGGTTGAACAGTCCAGCGTTGTTGACTAGGACGTGAAGTTTGGAATATTTCTTCTGGAAATCTGTTGCGAGTTTCCGGATCGACTCCAGGGATGAGAGGTCGGCAACTAGGAGATCAACTGAGTTATTCTGAGATTCTTTGATAATTTCGGATCTTGCATCTTCACCCTTCTCCTGCTTTCGTGCAACCATGCCTACAGTGGCTCCCAAT
>VBBE01000138.1 GCA_005884605.1 Candidatus Bathyarchaeota archaeon | reverse complement strand
CTAATACTGCGACCGTTTTCGACCCTAGTCCTTCACTGCCGGCGACTTCGACTTGCCTAGGCGGTCCTGGCCGAAACGACTGCACCGTTTCAGCTGGAATGTCGGCCGTAGACTTCGTCATAGCGAGCACAGCGATAAACGACGCGGATTCATGCAACGCATCAACAGGGTTCAGCGAAATAATTCCGGGGACCGGCTTCCCGGACGTCGACTATCAAATAGTCGACGCGTTGGGGAGCAGAACCTATTTCACCTGTAGTGGGACTGATCCGACAGCAATTGTAATGGACGCCCTAGTTTCATCGGACTCCCGGCCTCGCACGCCAATTTTCATCGATGGGAACGACGGGTTCACGGCTAGCAATGGCGTCACCGGTGGAACTGGAACTAGTGACGATCCATATGTGATAAGCGGCTGGACGATTCAGGCCCAGAGCTACGGAATTGAGATAGCCAATACAACGGCATACTTCACCATTGCCGACGTTTCCATATCATGGGGTGGCAACGGCATCGTACTCTCTGCCATACAAAACGGCGTTGTCCGGAACTCGCACATTTCAGTCCAGGGCATCGGTATCCGAGTCGAAAATTCTGGCAATTTCCAGCTTACAAGTAACGATGTCCGTTCGGGAGGAGTGGACGAGTGCGGAGGTGCGCCGGCGTGCGAAAGATGGGGGGCGATCTTCCTCAACATGTCAAGCAGCTTTGATGTCAGCAACAACAGTCTAGAGGGTGGTCCCGGCGCCATCAACGGCTTCAACTTGAGTAACGCTAGCATTGTTGGAAACACTGGTGGAGGGGAGGACGGAATCACCCTGCACCATCTCTCCGGCCTCCTGGTAAGCCAGAACAGTATTCGGGCACACACCCCGATCGCTGTCTCTAGCTGTGGCGACTTGACCATTGAGAATAACACCGCGGATTCTCCGAACGCGGGAATCGAGATCTCTGACTGCAACAATGTTCTCGTCTCGAACAATACAGCAAATGTCAGCGGGGGCGAGGAGGGTATCTGGGTGACAGGGTCCGACAGCATAAACATCACATCGAATACACTATCGCACAACACCGACGGAATCCTGCTATCGAACTTTGCCACCGGAAACACGATCACTGGTAATCTAATCAGCAATAATCAGTGCGGAATCCAAACCGACTCAACATCAACCGTCGACCAGAACTCCGTAGCCGACAACACGTTTGCAGGAAATACTCAAGACTATTGCAGCCTGTAATGCTGAATGATCTAGCTCCGCATGTCGTCCGGATTCGATCAAACCAGTCTCGCACAGTCCCCCACACAACCAATTATACTAATTATCGCAACATACTCGAAATTCTTCCGGGGATTCGTCATGGAACAGGTCATTTACGTGGGTGGCCTTGGAGCGGACTGGTGCAATTTGCTAACTGTGGAATTGTTCTCTGGGCTGGGAAGATGTGGAGAAGGAACTCAGCCGCATGTCAAAGAAATTCTCGAATGAAGAGATCGCTCAGGGTGTGGGATTTGCAGTGACTGGAATTCATGAAGCCCTAACCTATCTCGCCATTGTCAAGAGGGTAATCGAGAAAACCGAGCGCATAGTCGCCAAGAAACATATTGTTTCTGACAAAGAGATCGACGACATTCCAAGAGACCCCTGAGACCTTCGGTAAGCACCTGTACCTCTGATTCACTTTTGCAACAAAAAGGGTTGGGGCTAAGACTTGGTCTGTTCAGAGTCGGGTTTAGACTCGGAGTACCGTTAGTCTCTAGTGCGCGCTCGAATCTCCCCCGGGCTACCAACTGGCATGAGTACGAATTTATACGACCGGACTATGTCTTTTAGGAATTGATAATTGGCTTAGGATTTCAGCTGCCCTGAAAGCGACGGCATAGGGAACCTCGCTTTTGCGAGCTGCAGGCTTTGCCGAAAATCTAAGTTGTTCGAGGATTGTTGGACTGAACCTACTTTGCCGAGAAGTATCTCCCCTATTTTCCTCTGAAGAACTTTGGAGGTTAGCCCGAACATTTTGTCGAGGAGCGTCGCGAACGCTTCAGGTTTGCGGGCCGCAGTCTTTGTGTCGAAGAAGAAATTGATGGCTTTCCATGTGTTGGTGCCGAGAATCTCGGACATTGCCTCCGTCACCGACTGGCTGACTAAATCATCAAAGTTTGCGCTGTTCATCCTTTGAGCCCCTTAGGTTGCTCTGTTGGAACCGATATCATCCCGGTGGGAGGAGTTGGATGGAGAGTGACAAACTTGAGAGACCTCCAACCCACGAATAGTGCGAAGAATCCCATTGACAGGGCGTGAAGGTAGAGCCCTAAGTCCTCATAACCGGTTGTTGCAATGAGGCCAACAGATTCTACTATGTGGGGTATTTCGGAGATGACCCAGATTAGGAGAAAGATGGACAGTTGGAATCGGAAGTTCCCAAGGCCCTTGCCCTTGAACGCAAGCCGAGTGAATATTACGAAGGCGAGCAGGATGAGGAGGAGGTTGAAGGTTTCGAATAGGGCCATGACCGCATCGTCTGCCAACTATGCAACTCCCACTTTGGAATAGTAGGCGCCGAGTCCTATGAGGAGTATTAGAGAAGCTGGTTCGAAGACTGCGTCGGCCAGCAGCCCTTGTTGGAAGCCCGAGGCGAGATGGTAGAAGCCATGGACTATTGCAAAAAGTCCGAGTAGAAGTGAAAGGACTCTGAGGGCGTGAATCTTCACTTTCAACGCCATTATTAATGGGACGATACCTGCTGCTACCATTATCGTGAAGAGAACTATGCCTCCCGTTACTAGGTCCACTCTGGACACCTTGCCCAGGTCGTAAAGCGACTATTCCAATAAGAGATGCGTTACCCCGTAACGACGCTACTGGTGACATTACCTGCCTGCCTGCTTGTGCCGCGACTACGCCTGACAAGTTCGGCTTTGGAGCGACGTATTTCCTCGGAAACTGTCGGATGGGGGTTCTCGGTTGTCCCGCTTATGATCAAACCAACTTCCCCATGATGGCTAGAGGATAGTCTCACTTGCGAACTGAGTTTAGAGAAAAGAGGAGGGAGTTTGCAAGTCCGTGGTATAAATTCGTGCTCATGACCTTTGGTCTCCCCCGGGCTACCACGTGGTAGCATGGAATGGCGTTGCTTTTCTCCGCAAATTCGGTGACTAGAAACTCTTCAACTCTGAACTCCAGAACTTTCGTAGAAGGAGCCCCGTGATCAGACCTCCGATATGTGCAAAGAAGCCTCCCCCAGCGAAAATGTCCAAACCAGCGATGAAGATGATCAAGACAACGCCTCGAAGTCCAGTCGCTGCCCCCATTACACCGTAGACTGCGCCGGAGGCGCCGACCCCACAACTCAAGGAGAGAGAGTTGGGGAAGCCGGTGAGGAAAAATCCGGTAAGATCGGCTCCCACAAAGGTCAGGTTCCCCATGATACCAGTGAGAAAAAAAGTCGCCATCCATCGGGCTTTCGTGACTTGCTCTTCAAGAATGAAACCGAAGAGCAACAGAAATAGTATATTGCTCGCGATATGAATGATACTCGCATGAAGAAAAATTGAAGTCACCAAGGTCCATGGATAGATAGGTAAGGGCCCATCGCACTGGGCCAGAAATAGAAGTATCGGTGAATTTGTCGAGAGAGGACTGACAAAATCCCCCACTAGGAACCCAATAGCTGAGTAAACACAGATGAGTATGAGAGAAAGGATGAGAGTTGGGGATGTTAGGTAACGGTTTGTTGTCTTCTTGCCGGACGCCGGGATATTTTCGGTCACGAGACAAGCCGGTCTTCACCATCATATAACCTGCAGTAAAGAGCCTCTTACAACTAAGGGTGTTTCTCCCACTGGGTCAAAATCCAAGGAGCCTCGTCATACAACCGCGGTCTTAGAGAGAGAGGAGCCGCGAGCTTGAGCCTCGTCTATTGCGTCGAATCCAGAGAGCACCAACCAGAGCGGCCAACGCGATTACCCCCAATTGAGATAGATTCGCAAAAATCGACTGAACACGAGATTTCTGAAGAACTCCGTTCAATAGTGCCAGATCAAACAGCTTCGAGATCGAGCTGTATAGCCAAACTACTGTCAGTCCGATTAGAAGCATAAAGACGAATGCAAGATGCCCGTAGCCCTTCTTCTTTTCCATCATAGACGGGGACACGGGTTCTGGAGTGAATCCCTGAAACCCAATCAGGTCTTCCGTTTCCGCAATCTCCTCGAGAGCGATCTGATCCTCTTTCCCAAGTTTCTGCTTGAGCTCGGCCTGCCTAGTAAGGCTAGCCAGAATGTCGTCAGTGCTAATCCTGTCCTTTTTCTCTTTAGTCGGTGGGCCAGAGAAACCGAATCGGTGACGAGCTTTGAGAGACCTGGAATTCGAACCCATTGCTCTCTCCCCACGTATCTAATGGGCCGATCGCGAATTTGAGGATGAGTGTACCAGTGAATACCGATCTCAAGACTGCCTCCATCTCCTCTTTGACCCATGTCACAGATATGGTGCGATCTGTTTCGCAGTCTCCAGAAAACCGAAGGGATTGCCCATGGTAGCCCAAGCTTTATCCTTGAAATTCTCGCCAATTTGCCGGACTTGTCCCGATCTGACCGCAAATACCAGCTTGTGGCTCTTGGAGGAACCTTTGACCTCTTGCACGCGGGCCATCGACACTTGCTCTCTGAGGCTTTCAAGCTCGGAGACACGGTTTTGATCGGAGTTACCAGCGACCGGCTTGTCGCGACCCTCCATAAGAAACACCAAGTTCGTCCGTTTTCGAGTCGCGTTCGTGACCTGAACCGGTTCTTAAGGACTCGGCGGTGGTCAACGAGAGCAAGAGTGACCTCCCTCCGCGAGCCTTACGGACCCGCCGCAAGACGAAAGAAATTGCAGGCACTGATAGTGAGTAGGGGTACTGTTGCGAGCGGCCGTCGATTGAACCGGCTCAGGCGGCGGAATGGTCTCCAACCGTTAGATCTGTTCGTCGTCAACTTGCTCAAGGCTACGAATGGAAAACCGATCTCAACGACAAGAATTAGAAAGGGGGAAATCGATCTTCAAGGGCGTGCCTTGAGTACTCGCCGTTAAACGTTCAATTTATTGGATGTATGTCAATGGTCCAGTTTATTGGAGACTCATTTCACTTTAGCTTCGTAACCGCTCTCCGAGGAATAGACCTTCATCATCTGTTCCAGTTCCTGCATGAACCCTCCACTCATGTGCCATTTGGAATCGCGTTTTTCTATGAATCCCGCTCCGACGAGTCCATGAATCATATTGTAGAATTGTCCGACACTCATTCCTCGTTTGGAGATCCAGTCTTTCCACGCCTGGATTGGTAGACCACTGGGTTCCGCTTTCTTGACTTCCTTCCAAAAGCTGTGTGCTTCCCCCGCCAGAAAGTCGCTCTTCCAGAAAACCCGACGAAAGAGTTCCTCGGGAGTGCTAGGCAGGTTCCCGGCTTTGAACAATATCGTGGTTTTTTGCTTGGCTGGTCTTCGAACGGCTCTTCGGGGCACCTGTTTCACTTCCAACAACCGCAATTTCACCTCTCGTTTAATCCTTATGATCGCAGAAGAATCTGCAAGCCGAGAGAAAAAGATGGATTGTTGATTGAGAGATTTCTAACGTAAATTCTTCGATGAATCACGTCTTACTTGTCCTCTTACATTCTTGCGTAACTTCTTGAGATTGGACAAACCTTCGCGTTCTTCTAGTTTACCGTGTGGCTTCGGAGAGATTGTTTCGACTCACAGAAGACCCTTGCGATGCTAGGATTCGTCTAGGAGCTGCTTCTTCTCCTCAAGGGAGAGCTCTTCGACGTACACAGCCGTTG
>VBBE01000137.1 GCA_005884605.1 Candidatus Bathyarchaeota archaeon | reverse complement strand
GAGGTAGGTCGTGTAAGTGATGATCTGCTGTGTAGTTAGATAGGCTGTCCCTCGTGGAACATTGTAGACGTCGCTTTCCTTGGACATGGTTTGTTATCCCTCCAGCCATTTGCGGAGTTCTTCTAGATTACGGTCGAAATTGAATAGATGAGTTCGAAGACCTCTTGGCACAGTTTCAAGAAAATTATCCTCGGAGTGAGTCAGGTAAAGTGTTGCCAGCCACGTGCTTCAACCATGATTTGTTGTCGCCCGATTCGGGCTGAGACTCCGAAAGGTTCCTTTTCCACTATTCCGATTCTCCTCAAGGATGGAACTAGCCTCTTCAAGTTCTTGAATCTCTCAGGTCTGATCGTTACCACGAGTTCGTACTCTTCTCCTCCGTAAAGCGCGAGCTCCAAGGCGGACAATCTATGTTCTTTGGCGAAGCTCTCCACCTCGGTAGCGACTGGAATTGTGTGGAGGTTGATTCCGACCATGCTTGCCTGGGCGATCTGATGGAGGCTCCATGCCAAGCCATCGCTCGAATCAATGGAACTAGTAGCTCCATGGCTTTTGGCTAGAATGATTCCTTGTGTTAATCGAGCCTTGGGCAGGCGTGCAGCTCTGATGAGTGATGGATATTTCGCGAAATCCGTCTTTTGTTTTGACATGAGGATCCTTAAGCCGGCAGAGGATTTCCCGAAGGATCCAGTTACTGCAACAACATCTCCAGGGCGTGCTCCATCTCTTCGAACTAGTTCTTTCGGCTTCGCAAGCCCGACTCCGACTATGTCTATTACGAGATCGTCGGCTTGGTTTGTGTCGCCACCGATGATCTTGCAGTGGTATTCTCGTGCCGCTTGGCCGAGACCTCGGGCTATATCTTGAGCTGTCATCTTTTTGACGGGTGCTGGAAGGCCTATTGATACCATCAGGGCCTGTGGTTTGACGCCTTTTGCTGCGAAGTCGCTGATGGTCGCGACAACGGCCTTTCTTGCCGCTTCCCGAATAGTCATTCCTGGTGGGACATCGGTGCTGCCGACGAGCATGTCTGTCTTCAGGATGATCCACGTCTTCGATGAAAGGGGAATTGCGGAAACGTCATCGCTGAATCCGAGTGGGACGCTTCGTTCGCCAGCGAATTGGTTCGTGATTATGCGGATAATTTCTCGTTCTGTTAGATCTTTCATCGAGGAGCAGGATGGTCGATTATGGTAGGAGCTTTAAGTCAAAGCGTGGTCGAGCGTTGGCTTGGTGCCTCGGTGGCTCAGCCTGGTAGATGTTTCTCACACCGGAGAGCATCCGCCTCGTAAGCGGAAAGGCAACATCGCTCGCTTGCCCCGCAGGGTCGCGGGTTCAAACCCCGCCCGAGGCTCCAAATTGCAAGTTTGGACTACTCCATTTATAAAGGAGGGAGCGTCTATCTCCAGATAGATCCCACCTGAAAGGCCCGGTATTCGACCCTCACAACTCTGTTGCGGACTTGGGCCAGATCTCTTGACATTCTAAAACGGGACCCCAATCTGTCAGAGCGCAACAAGCAGACCATTCTGAAGTTCTCTGAGGCATGTCGAGCCGAAGGGCTGAAACCGATCCGTATCCTACGATTGATGCAGCTGATGCGCATCATCGGTGTCTCGATAAAGAAGCCCCTGGACAAAGCCTCCAGGAAAGACATTCAGAGGTTCCTCGCTGAAATAGAACAACGGAACTATTCGGAATGGACAAAACACGGATACAAAGTCGCCCTCAAGAAGTTCTACAAATGGCTCGATGGTGGTGAAGAATATCCGGAGCAGGTCAGCTGGATCAAAGCCACAGTCAAGAACAACCACAAACTACTCCCTGAAGAACTGCTCACCGAGGACGATGTGATGAAGCTAGCCCGACACTCGACCATACATTGGTGTTAGAGGAAAGGGCACTGCTCGTGTTGTTCCTGAATCCGAAGAGACTATAGAACTGAAGGTGAAGATCGTGCGGAAATATCTGGACAGGTCGGACCCCCGCTACAACATGGGTATAGAGAAAGCAAGAAGCAATCGAAGCATTGTTCTCGAGGTAGTTCCTAGCTACTACACTGTCTGGGACTACTCGAAGATGTCAGAGCCGAAAGCCTAGTCGTGGATTCGAGCTTAATGGGAGAACAACGTTCCTTTATCAGACAATCATTGCATCCATCAGATGGAATCCGAGTAGTTTAGTTAATCGACGGCAAAGGTACGAGTAGTGTGGATTAATCGGAGCGTACCGATCTCCAAGGAGAGACTAGGCTAATTTCAATTGTCTGATCTTTTGTTCCAACAGACCCTTAACTTCAGGGTCTTCTAGTAGTTTGTTCATCATTTCGTCCGCTTCCATACGTGCTCGGTCGATTTCAACCGCTGTCTTTACGTCCAGGGGGGCTGCACACTTGAGGCAGAACTTTGCTATTGGCGCGTTCTTCTCGCCACACCGTTGACATTTGATTATCTTTAGTTTCTCTTCCTCTTCCTTCTCTTCCTCTCCCGCTAGGCCGTGTATCTTGAGGAGTGCTTTGTCAACGTCTCGTCCTGAGAGGTGGACGTATACTGCTGCCATCTCGGAGCTCTGAGTCCACCCGAACATCTCTTTCAGCTGGGCCTCGGTCAGCTTGTTTGCAAGTTCGCTTGCTCTTGAGTGGCGGAAAAACGTGTGGATTGATTGCTTTCTTGATGCCTGCTCTGCCGGCGACTCTGATCAGCATCATTCTGACCGCTTCATAGTCTATGGGTTCTCCTCTTCCGAGAGTCCCGATACCAGGCCATAGTGGTCCGGAGGGATCGTCCTTCCGAGGGTGAGCCTCGATCCAGTCGGATAACAACGGGGCTGATGCGATTATTCGCACTCTTCTCATTCCAGTCTTTCCTGCGACGGTTACCTGTGCGCCGTTGTTGTCGAAGCTGACGTGCTTAATCTGGAGTCCGAGTAGTTCTCCGATTCGGAAGCCTCCTTCGTACAGGGTCATTATGAGGGCTCTGTCTCGCGGATGGTCCGCGGTCCGATGTCTATCGTGAAGTAGACAGCGCTCTCCCTTTTCACGTTCCGAAGCTTACTCGCGTCCTTGTCCGTAAAAAAGAAAAATCTGTCATGAGCGAAATAATACCATACAGGGTGAATCATTGGGTCTCCGGTTGTTGAGTCAAGTGTGCCGAGATGGAGAATCATCCTTCCCTTTTCAAGGAAATTGACGATTTCCTCTTTGGTCATTCCCGGGACATTTTTTTCGGCAAGAAATGTCTTCATGATCGACTAATCCATTCCAGTTTCACGTTATCGTGATTACGCCTGGGGGTCCTTCTTTGACCTGTTCATGCATTTCCTTGATCGAATTTCTATATGCTGGCAAATATTTCAGCCACCAGGTTATCAGACCCTGACGTTCGTACTCGAGTCTTCTAGATTCGATCTGTTCTTTTGAAGATGCGTTTCCGACGATAGCGATGTCCAGTGGCCCCGTATTTCGTCGATACTTCGCTACGAAGGCTTTGATCTCTAGCAAGTCATTCGGCTCAACATTGATGGTTTTCTCATGCTTTATTGGTATGAGACCGTCCCATCGTGCCGCTCTGCGGAATGGACGCTTGTTAGGCCATGAGCCACCGATCCATATCGGAACGCGTGGCCGTTGAACTGGTGTTGGCGAAAAGCGTGCACTTTCAATCTGGTAATGTTTGCCGTGATAACTGAACGCTTCCCCGCTCCAGAGTCCCGTTATGATATCGAGAGACTCGTCAAGTCTCTCGCCGAGAACCCTTGGAGTGATCTCTTGTCCAAACCTGCCGTACTCTACTTCAATCTCTCCACCAATCCCCACTCCGAGAATCAACCTTCCGTTGGACAGTTGATCGATAGCCGCGGCCTCCCGTGCTACTTGCCAGGGTAAACGTCTCGGCAAGACCGCAATAGCACTGCCGATGCGAATTCGACTAGTTCTTGAAGCAATTGCCGCAAGTCCTACGAAGGTGTCTGTTGCTGGCTCGTGTCCGTCCGCGTGATACATCAGTGCGTCCGTGAGAAAGAACCCGTTCCAGCCACTCTGTTCAGCTTCTTGTGCTAACTCTACAAGGACTCGCGGATCTGAGGATTCGCCAAAGTTCATCACGTAGAGACCGTAAAGAATCGCCAAAGTCGGCCTGTCCTTGTGTGGCGTTCCTGTTCAAGCTTTTCTATTCACTCATCATGAGTTACTCAGGTTCTAGCTGGATAAGGAAGGGGCTGATTCCTGCTCTCTGGTCTTCTTCCCTCTCAGCGAGTAGAATAAAACACTCGTCTTCATATGACCAATTAACGCGAACTACTCGTTGCTTTGCTTATTGATTATGCGAATTAATCGATCACCCATAGTTTCCGCTGCGAGACTTCACTATCCTGACCTTGTCAATCTCCATCCCTTCCCAGACAGACGTGTAGCCCAAAGCTTCCAGCACATTCATGGGCCTCATCCTTCAAACCTGAAGCTT
>VBBE01000037.1 GCA_005884605.1 Candidatus Bathyarchaeota archaeon | reverse complement strand
AGGATTGGGTTCGAGGACGCAAGTTGAACGCCCACCTGAACTGCTGGGTTCTGTGTAACCCCTCTCAGGTACGGTATTTCGTAGGCTCCCGTAACATATCCGTACAGCCACACCGCGACGAAGCCGCCCAGAAAAATTACGAGCGCACCACGAGCGGAACCCCGATTTCGGGCTCTAACCTCGACAGCAGTCTCGTTAGGTCCTTGGAACTGGGCTGCCTCTTCCGTCTCAGGAACGGTTTGTTCGGGTTCTTGTGGATGTGCATGTTTCGTTAGACTGTTCAAAATATCATCTCTCGTAACGTTGGCCGCGCGAGGCATAGAGGAACCCTCAGGTCGCTTGCTCTGGCCGGAAAAACTGAATCGGTGACGTGGCCTCGGGGGTTTCTTGGAATCCGACCCCAAATGTACTTCTCCCCCATTATTCTCTAGGCTTCGTTCGATTTGGGCGTAGACGTACTGTCGAGCCCTCGGCTTCGGACAGAGGTAACCTGTCATCGCATGCCACCTTCGTGTGGTCTCCTTTGGACTCAAAGTTCGGAGAAATTGACGGTTTCAAAGCCTTGTTCACGCTCTGTTCAATAATGAAGAACATGAAACCCGTTAAATCCATGTCCGGTGCAGTCGAGTTCCAGCAATGACCAAGCGAGGCAGGGCCAACTTTCCAGGGATCAACCTGATTTCCCTTCTGGCTGGAGCTCTCGCACTTGCTAGTGTCTTTCTCCCGTGGTGGGGTATGGACGCATCTGGCTTTGGTTCCTCTGTGTCTTCCCGCTGGACTCTCTGGAACGGGCCCTCGACGGACAGCATCTTTAGAGGTTCAACGCAGCCATATCCGACCTTAACCTCAGCAAGCCCTATAATCGGGGCCCTAGTTGTAATCTCCGCTCTGCTGGCTCTAGCTGGAAGTTTCACCTGGAATATTCGGCCTCTGATTGGTAGCTTCGTACTTGGCGTTCTGACGCCTATCGCATATCTGGGAATGGTCAGCTACGCTGTCGCGAACTCCTGCAATGGCCAGTCGAACTGCCTGAGCGGACCCTTCGGCACAGAAACTTTCTTCGGAATTACTCTGAACTGGGGCGTCCAAATAGGCTTCTATCTCTACCTTTTCGCTGGAGCTCTGACGCTGGTCGCGCTGGGCTTCCACCGAATCTTCCACAAGACAACTTCAACACGTGCGCGGCCCCAAGCTTCCGCGGACACGAGCTAAGCTCACCAAACTGTGGGCCCACTGGTCGTTGGGCCAAGATATGTTCTAATTGGGAAGTAATTAGTACAATTGAATCGGTGTTAGGCTTTGTCAGCGAAACGTCCCGACGCCGAAGCCTTGGTTTTCCTAGGTACTGGTGGTGCAGATTGTACTCCCCGTGTAGGATGTTTGTGCGAGATATGCACAGAAGCGCGTCAAAAGCGCGGAAGGTATTCACGTAACGGACCAAGCGTTTTCTTTACAGGTTCAGGCTTGCTATTTGACACTCCTGAAGACATTGCCCATAGTCTAGAGAGGGAAGATATTCATCGCGTGTCCCATCTGCTCTACAGTCACTGGCATCCGGATCATACCATGGGTCGTCGGGTTCTAGAACAGCTCAATCTTAATCTCCGAAAGAGAACAAAAGCGATCACTGACGTCTGGCTCCCGTCTTGGGTCCGCGACGACTTCCGAAAAATGTTGGGTCTGGAAGATCATTTCGAGTTCTTTGAGAAGATGGGGATTGTGAGGATTCACGAGTTTGCGGAGGGCGAAGCGATCAAGCTGGGCAACACAACCGTGAAGGCTTTTCGTATGGCTCAGCCCGGTCTCGCCTCGTATCTAGTTCACCAGAATGGGAAACGGATCGTGCTTGCCCTTGATGAGATCAAAGACTGGAATCCCGGGAGCGAGCTGTTGGAGCCGGATGTGCTGGTCCTCGAGACTGGCTGGTTCGAACACGACAAGAAAGGAGAGCAGATTATTCCAACCGGACACTGGATTCGCAAGTCAGAAGCTTCATTCGAAGAGACCCTTGAACGTGTTGAGAAGGTCAATCCACACTTGGCAGTTGCAACCCACATAGAAGAGTTGAACGGACGCTCTTACGCTGACTATCTTGAACTTGAGAAGAAGTACAAGAAATACAGGTTACGCTTTGCGTATGATGGGTTTCGAGTCTCGCTCTGAAGAGTGTTATGGGGTTGGAAATCTTGAATCGCTAAGCTTGAGCGAAAGGTGGGTTCAGGGCAGGGAATGTTAACATAACGCCTGCGGGTTTTGGGATGGCATGTCTGGTCAGAGGACTCTCTCCCTTGAAATGAGAGAGTTCGATTCCACGGACTATCCGAGGCTATCGGAGATCTACAACGCGAACTATCCTGACTATCCTCGGAGCATCGGCGAGTGGAGTTCTAGAGATGAGAGCGTGGACAGGTCAAAGTATTATCTACAGAGATACGCATTTCTCGAGAACAAGGCCGTAGTCGGATATGGTGATGTATCCCATGTCACAGACATGTTCCATCCGCAGAAATTCTGGATCAACATCCTTGTCGATCCGTCATCCCATGGAAGAGGAATTGGCAGCGCAATATATGAGAGATTGAACCGAGAACTTCGGAAGCTGAATGCTGTCGCAGCCTGGGCCGGAAGCAAGGAAGACCTACCGCGACTATCACACTTCTATCAGAAGCGGGGTTTCGGGGAGAAACAGAAGGCCTGGGAATCACGACTCGACGTGCCGACAATCGATCTGGAAAAATTCCAGAAATACCATGAGAAAGTGTTGAGGCAAGGGATCACATTTACGAACCTCGCCACGGAGCGCAGGGAAGATCATGACTCGATGCGGAAGCTCCACGAGCTCGTCCAGCTAATCTCTGCTGATATGCCCAGTCTCGCGCCTTTCACGCCCATCTCATATGAGCAGTGGGAGTCATTTGAGCTCAAAAACCCGAATCTCCTGCCTGAGGGCTACATGGTAGCAAAGGACGGTTCCAAGTATGTTGGGCTCAGCACTGTCTGGCGTATCGATCAGGAGCCTAGAGGCCTCGTCCAAGGAAATACGGGTGTTAGGCGTGAGTATCGTGGAAGGGGAATAGCGGTCGCATTGAAGCTGAAAGTGATTGATTTCGCGAGACGGAACGGGTACGTGAAGGTGAAGACATGGAACGCATCCAACAACGCGCCTATGCTAGCGGTCAACACGATGCTGGGCTTCA
Organism: Candidatus Bathyarchaeota archaeon; assembly: GCA_005884605.1. Next base: position 10,306 of record VBBE01000037.1, on the reverse strand, counting down.
AGCGAGAAGTCGGCTGGATAACACTGGAAAAGAACCTCGCTTGAAAACGCTCGGGCAGCGTCTCTGGGTCCGCTTCACCTCTTCGCGTCGTCCTTGACAGAGTAGGTACTCAGAGAAACAAGTCACTTCGAGGCTGAGGCTCCGGTAACGACCAGCAAATTGGCTAACTGTGTCGGCCTTGTATGGAATACTAAGGCAGGGAATGCGGGGAATTGGCGACCTGGGAAGAGCCTAGAGAACTGGACACTGACAATGAGGCTGTAGTCAGCCTCTACGATGGCATCAAGAAGATACTGGAAAAGCAGCCGAAGCCGAAGGCCAAGCCAAGCTCTGGCATCCCGAGAGAAGCAAGACACATCTTACGTTGCGGTCGTATCCTCAAGGTCGATATCGAAAGGAAGCTCGTCGTCATTACAGTAATGAAAACGGACGGCGAGCTGCACCAGCTTCGAATAGAAGCCAACCAAGACTAACCGAACACCGGGTCCGATCTGGGATACTCCGGGGTACTCCGTTTCTCCCACTTTTGGGTCGCGAGGTCGAGTCGCTTAGACCCCCCTCCCAGTTGAATATCTGGTGTCTGCGGTGATTATGGGCGAGTCTCAGGATTCAGGGCTTGGTCTGGGCTTGGATGCCAGGCGAATCTAGCGGGCCTCAAGAACGATTTGCTAGGAATCTATGGAAGGGCTGCTAGAACCGAGATCAGGGCTGAAAATAGGCGATTTTTAGAAATCATGTCTATTCCTCAAAGACCGGTTTTGCGTCGCGAAGGATGCCCTAGGGATCCGTTTTTTTCCTGAACCTTATCTCTGTCTAAACGGGATTCTGGGCTTATTTCTTCGAGACTGGCATATTATAGGCATGTCTGGGGTTTTTCGATCCGTGTGTTTTCCCCTTGGAATCAGCGTGATAGATCGTGTTCTAGAAATTGCGGGTTTAGATTCGAGAACAAGGCTGATAATGGGCGATTCATATCATAATTCCTAGCGTGCCCCGTCACACGTCGATTCTGACCCGGTATTCTCCAAATGCTTCCCTTAGAACATCGCTGATTTCTCCAACAGTGCAGTTTGCCCGGACGGCGCCTAGGATGTGATTCACCAGATTCTCGCCACGCTTCGCTGAACTAGAGAGACGTCCCAGAGCATTCTTGACTTGCCCTGTATTTCTTGCTGTTTTCATCTTCTTCAGCTGTCTTATCTGAACTCTCTCAAGCTTTGGATCGATGCGCTGGATTTTTGGCTCGTTGCTTCCCTCAGCGAACTTGTTAACTCCAACAATAATCGTTCGGCCTTCATCAATAGATTTTTGGAACCTGTATGCGCTTTCCTGTATCTCGCGATGGACAAATCCGGATTCTATGGCTTTTCTAGCGCCGCCTAAATCTTCCACTTTCTCTAAGAGACGAGTCGCGTCGGCCTCAAGATTTCTTGTCAAGTATTCCAGATAGTAGCTGCCGGCTAGTGGATCCGTTGTTTTGGTCACTCCTGATTCGTGGGCAATTATCTGCTGGGTCCGTAAGGCAATCTGGACGGACTCTTCGGTTGGTAGAGAGAGTGCCTCGTCTCTGGAATTTGTATGAAGAGATTGCGTTCCACCGAGGACTCCCGCAAGAGCTTGGATTGCGACCCGGACAATGTTGTTGTCAGGCTGCTGCGCTGTCAAAGTCTCACCGCTCGTCTGGGTGTGAAACCGCAGCTTGCACGATTCGAGGTCCCTGGCTTTGAAACGGTCCTTCATTATCCGAGCCCAGATTCGCCGGGCGGCCCGGAACTTCGCGATCTCCTCCAAGAAGTCGTTCCTGCAGGCAAAGAAGAAGGAGAGTTGTGGAGCGAACTGGTCTATCTTGAGCCCTCGTTCAAGAGCGGCCCTTACGTATTCGATCGCGTTTGCAAAACAGAATCCCAGTTCTTGAACCGCGTTCGCGCCCGACTCGCGAATATGGTAGCCGCTGATGCTGATAGGGTGCCAGCGGGGCATTTTGTGCGCGCAGTATTCAATGAGATCGACAGAGAGTCTAAGCGATGCCTCAGGAGGATAGATGTACGTGTTCCTTGCAATGTACTCCTTCAGAACATCATTCTGTGTCGTTCCCCTCAACTTGTTCTGAGGGACCCCATGTTCCATTCCAACGGCAACATAGAGAGAAAGCAGAATCGGTGCGGTAGCGTTGATTGTCATGCTCGTACTGACCCCTCCAAGGTCGATGCCCTCGAAGAGACGCCTCATATCGTGGACGCTGCTGATTGCAACCCCAACTCTTCCAACTTCTCCGGCAGCCCTTGGATGGTCTGAGTCGAGACCGAGCTGTGTTGGCAGGTCGAATGCTGTGCTGAGCCCGGTCTCACCGTGAGATATCAGATACTTGAAGCGGCGATTGGTTTCTCTGGCGGACCCGAAACCTGTGTATTGACGCATGGTCCAAAGCCGATCCCGATACATTCCATCGTAGATGCCACGCGTGAACGGGAACTGGCCCGGTTTCCCCAGTGATCTTGTCCAGTTCGGCGGAACATCTTTTTTCTCATAAACTCTCTTGACGGGGATCCCCGAGTCTGTTGTTACAGGGTCGGTCAAGTGCGTTTTCCTAGCTTGGATATGATTTCCACAAGTCTCGATGCAGCCGTCTCTGGATCAAGTTCACGTTTGACAATTCTTCCAACTAGAGCATCGAGTTCTTTCTGATCTCCGAGACGCTTCACGGTTTGATGATAGAAATCTGAGAAAGCGGCATCTACCAGCTCGGACTGGATCCTCTTGCTCAATCTTTTCACTCGAAGGTTTCGCGTCTCCATGTGCCTCCGGAATTTTTCGATCGCATCAACAACCGCTGGGACACCTGTTCCCTTGACTGCCACAGTCTTCAGAACGGGCGGCCTCCATCCATCTCTCTCTTGCAAACCGCTTGCGATGTTGTAGATCGTCTTCGCTGGGTTGACCAGGTCTGACTTGTTGATGACGAACAAGTCACCAATCTCAGCGAAGCCTGCCTTGAACGCCTGAACCTCATCTCCCAGTTGAGGCATCAGAACGACAATCGTGGCGTCCACTGTCGATGCGATCTGGACCTCCGTTTGGCCTGCTCCAACAGTCTCCACGATAACAACGTCCATCCCGGCTGCGTCCAATACCCGTATCGTGTTTCTCGCGGCTCGAGCGAGTCCTCCCAGGTCCCCCCGAGAGGCCATGCTTCGAATGTAGACTTTCTTCTCCAGGCTATGGTCCATCATCCTTACACGGTCTCCCAACAACGCACCACCAGTGAACGCGCTGGACGGGTCGATTGCTAGAACTCCAACGCTATGTTCTCTCTCGCGATACTCTCCAACTATCCTGTCGACGAGAGTGCTCTTGCCAGTCCCCGTTGGACCAGTAACCCCAATGGTGAATGCCTTGCCCGTATGCGGATACAATTCTTGAATGAGCTTTCGGCTCGGTTCACCACCCGCTTCGATTATCGAAATCGCTTTGGCAACGGCTCTATGGTCTCCTTTGAGCACTTGAGAAGATAGCTCCCGTGCCAAGTGAAATTCTCAGTTCTGCTCTCGTCTCTAGAGCGTATTTCAAGATTCGGCGATGAAAGGCGTCAGGATAATGGAAAAATAGGAACCTCCAAGCATCTTCCATTGTTTCGTGATCGTGTTTTGACAAAGGGTTACTGGAAGAAAGTTCTAGACGAGATCAAACAGGAAAGAAGGGCTCCACCAACCACCTTCGACAAGAAGCAACTTGCGAAGGTCAAGCAAGAGAGGGTCCGGTGGGAAACCAAGACGCTCAAACCATGGACCCGCGCCAGCCCTGAACAGAAAGAAGAATTCAGAAATCTATCCAACATTCCAGTGAAAAGAGTCTACACTCCAGAAGACGTGTCCCACCTAAACGAGTCCAAACAAGTAGGACTTCCAGGCGAATATCCCTATGTTCGGGGCGTATACCCAACGATGTACCGGGGACGACCATGGACTATGCGCATGTTCTCCGGCTTCGGAACCCCTGAAGACACAAACAAACGTCTACACTACTTGCTGGAACATGGAGAAACGGGTCTGAGCATCGCTTTCGACATGCCAACGCTCTACGGGTATGACCCCGACAGTCAGCGGGCCGAGGGAGAGGTGGGACGCTGCGGTGTGTCGGTGGGCTCGTTGAAGGACATGGAGATTATTCTCGAAGGCATACCGTTGGAGAAGGTGAGTACTAGTATGACGATCAATGCTCCCGCGTCGGTTCTGACTGCGATGTATGTTGGCGTTGCAGAGAGACAGGGTCTGAAGTCGAAGGATCTTCGAGGGACAGTTCAAGCGGACATTCTCAAGGAGTACATCGCTCAGAAGGAGTGGGCTTTCCCACCTGAGGCGCATCTCAGGATCATCCGTGACATGATGGTGTATTGTACGAAAGAGATGCCGCAGTGGAACTATATCAGCATCAGCGGCTACCATATCCGTGAAGCAGGGTCCAGCGCAGTTCAGGAACTAGCGTTCACGCTCGCCGATGGTTTCGCGTATGTTGACCTCGGACTCGAAGCAGGGCTCAAGGTCGAGGATTTCGCGCCCCGCCTTTCCTTCTTCTTTAACTGCGGGATGGACTTTTTCGAAGAGGTCGCAAAGTTCCGGGCTGCCCGGCGAATCTGGGCAAGGGTGTTGAGAGACAAGTACAAGGTCAAAGACCCTAGATCACTCTTGTTGAGGACGCACGCCCAGAACTCTGGCGCGTCTCTAACCTGGCAGCAGCCCCTCAACAATATTGTACGAACAACCATCGAAGCACTAGCAACGGTGCTAGGTGGGACCCAATCGCTTCACACCAACTCTTACGATGAGGCGTGGGCGTTGCCCTCTGAAGCAGCGGCCACTGTGGCCCTGAGGACCCAGCAGATCATCGCGGAAGAGACCGGTGTCACGGACACTATCGACCCGCTGGCCGGATCGTACTATCTGGAATGGTTGACTGATGAGATGGAGGAACGTGCCTTCCAGTACTTCGACAAGATAGAAAGAGCCGGGGGATTGTTGGACGCGATCAAGACCGGGTTCATTCAGAGAGAGATCGCTGAGAACTCGTATCGTTTCCAGCAGGAACTTGAGAGAGGAGATAGGGTTGTCGTTGGCGTGAATAAGTACCAGATCGAAGAGAAGAAGCCGATTGATACCTTGAAGATCAACGAGGAGGCACAACGACGCCAGGTTGCAAGGATAAACATGGTGCGGGAAACACGGGACAACAGGAAAGTCGAGCAAGCGTTAGATGAACTACGGAAGACATTCAAGGACGAGAAAGCGAACTCCATGTACCCTATGGTCAAAGCTGTCAAAGCCTACGTTACGCTAGGGGAGATCATGGATGTGGGACGGAAGGTATTCGGCGAATACAAGGAACCGCCGATTCTCTAACCAAGGGGACCCGATTAACGAAGAAGACTGCGGCATCATCAGCACTAGCTCGGACTAGCTACGAGATCAAGGAACTAAACTCCACCACTTGGCCTGATTTCGAAAAATTCTTCGCAAAACACAACGGAGTCCAAGGCGGTTGCTGGTGCACTTTCTATCACCATGCAGAAGGTCGTTTGCTGAAAGAGGGCTTGGAACGGAAGGACGCGATCGCCCTGAATCGAAAGGAAAAGAAGACTCTAGTCACCAAGAGCCGATCCCATGGAATCCTCGTATACGCTGGGAGTCAAGCTGTCGGATGGTGCCAATACGGTCCAAGAGAGGAATTGCCACGGATCGATTCAGGCCGCAACTACAGCAATCTTGACCTGTCAGCTGACCAAGGCCGAAAACTCTGGCGTCTCACATGTTTCTTCGTAGACAGGGATTTCCGAAAAAAGGGCGTATCAGGCGTGGCACTGAGGGCAGCGATCCATTCGATACGTGAGCAGGGCGGAGGAATAGTCGAAGCCTACCCGTCCACTTCCAAGGAAGGTGGAACCTGGTCTCTCTGGTTTGGAACGGTAGCCATGTTTGAAAGGGAAGGCTTCAAAGCGCATGCTAAGCTAGGCGAGAAACACCTGCTCATGCGCAAGACGCTCGCGTAAGTGTTTCATGTTGTCAAGAGAGAACCTGAAGTTTCGCAGGACACCGAAACCTTGGAAGACAGTAGGGAGCAGAAGGATCGCGTCAATAGGTGACTTGAGGCTTCATCGCGACCGGATCGTCTCCAAAACCGGCTTCCAAATGGTCCATCCACGACTATTCGCGGACGATTTCTCAATCATCATCCCGGTTCTCGATCGGGATAAGCTTGTGATGATATGGAACTATCGACACGCGATCCAAGGCTGGGAGCTCGAACTGCCAGCGGGACACATCGAGAATGGTGAGAGCCCCGAAGCTTGCGCTAGGCGGGAGCTGGAAGAGGAGACGGGATTCTCCGCGGGATCTTGGAAGAGGCTTGGATGGTTTCATCCCTCTCCAGGATTCTCTTCCCAGAGGGCGTATGTCCATCTTGCCCGCAACCTGAGAGCCGGATCTTTGCATCGAGAGCCCTACGAGGTTGGTATGGAAGTTAAGATTCTCAACCTACGCGATGCCTACAAGCGGCTGTGGCGTGGCGAGATTGTTCATTCGCCAACCGCGTCTGCTTTAGGAATAGCCCAGCCGAGAATTCTAAGAGCGAAAAGAGCTACTGTTTCGCGCCGCAATTAGTGCAGAAGGAGTTCCCCAGGGTCAGCGGGAGTCCACAGGAACGACATTTCGCGGTTGCAGTCGCCACCGCCGGCGCTTGTACCGGTGCCGAGGGGGAAGGGTTGTACTGGAGGGTTGGCTGTGCCGCCGGAGCGTACTGAGTCTGTGATTGGAGAGTGGGAGCATATCTAAGCGTCGGTTGAGTGTTCATCGCGGGCATGGAGGTTGGGACCATTCCTTTGCCGAAGAAGACTTTGACGTGAGATCTGGTGAGATAAATGATCATGATAATCCAGAAGACTAACGCATAACCTGCTTGGTAGAGTCCGGTAAACGCGACATAGGCTGCGCCAAGGATGGAGAGCACCGTGAATATCATTCCCAGGGTCCACGCCCAACCCTTTCCATGGAGAAAGCCGACCCCGGTCGCCAGCCATATGAGACTGAAGAAGAGAAAGACTCCGCCGATAACGATCCCGACGGTACCGATCAGGGTTCCAACTGTGGGAAGAGTGGAGAATATGGCAGCCAAGCCGATGATAGCGAGGCTGACTAGAAGTCCCAGGACACCGATTAGGATCTGAACTACTGCGAGGAGTGTAATGCCGATTGGCCGGGAGGGCTTCTGCATCATGGGAAAATCGAGTCTCACTGGAAGGTGTTAAGCGGACTGTTACCAACCTCCTTCTCGTAGAGTGAGCAGGTCGGAATGAGTGAGCGGAAGGTAGCGAAAGCCTAATTCTGATTGCTTGAGATATCGGCTTGACTAAGGTGTCGAGGAACCCGTTCCTGGCACAGTAGAGCGTAATGCCACCGGGGTTCCCTTACCGAAGAAGACTTTGACGTACGGTCTCATTAGATAGTAGATTATCAGTAGCGAGATTATCAGAGAGAGGATACTACCGTAATTGCCACCAACCATCTGAAATACGTCAAGAACTATTCCAATGACACTTACTATGATCCCTAGATTCCACGCCCATCTCTTTCCACCCAAGAACCCAACTCCGAGGGCTAGATAGAGGATTCCCAGAATTAAGATTGTTGCGCCGAGAGCGATTATTAACGCCGATATGGTTCCTACGCCGAGCGAGGCCAGTCCGGGATAGCCAGCATTTGTAATTGCGCTTGTAATGTCAACAGGTGCTGTTAGCGTACCAAGGAGGAGTCCAAGTCCGATGAGCACTGCTCCGCTAAACAGAAACGCTATTGCTCCTAGAATTGCTAGTACGGCGAGAATTGTTACGCCGGTTGGTCGGGGTGGTTTCGGTTGCATGGCTGCTATACACTCGCTCCACAGCTAGGACAGCGTGTTGCTCCAGCGGGAATACTGGCACCGCAATTCTTACAGTTCGTGCCCATCGGTCCCATTGGTGCTGAGCCCATAGGCATTGACGAGCTCATCATCGGCGGAGGCATCGCGCCTGGAGCCATGGTTGGCTTGAAGGTTAGTGCGAGTATGCCGCCGATTAGGCCGAGAAGGAAGCCGATGAAGAAGCCACCTAGTGCGGTAACCCAACTGATTATCGAGAGGATCAGGACGATTACGCCCCACATCTTGGCGTTGGTTGGTTTGGAGTACAGCATGAATCCTCCAACAACCATGATAATTCCCATAATGACGCCTACGATTCCAAGTGCCAACACAGTATTGCTGGCCGAGGCCGCGCCAGTAACATTGAACGAACCAATTATCGATCCCGCGAAGGCAAGAGCGGCTCCCCCAAAGATAACAAATAATCCGCCTATCAGGGACAGAACCATTGCGGCGGTTGGCTTATCGCCCATATCAGATCAGTCTCAACGAGACTCTAACAGTATATATAACATATTCCGTTCTCGCCGAATTTCGGCGATTCTTGCGAAATTTGGGGATTTTTTCCGGTTTTGAAGCCAGATAGCCGTTGACATGATCGTAGCCTCGGGTTTGCGTTCCTGTTTCATGAAGGGCGGGGCGCGCGAAATTCGACCCCCCCGGGGGTCATAGATTAGTTAGTGAAAAAGAAAAGGTTCAGGGAAAGATTGTTTACAGAAGAGGGGTCGGTTTGAGGCGAAAAAAGGGAGTTTGATTCTCTGCGCTAGGCTAGCGCGTTACTAGGAACGCGGGTGCACGTTGGATGGTTACTTTTTGCTCCAGAGGCCGATGACGTTGCCGTGCGGGTCCCCGATGGTGCCCCAGTAGCCCATTCCGCCGCCGATAGACTTCCGCTTCTTCAGGATTCGTCCGCCGAGGCTTTTTGCCTTCTGCTGGGTTGCTGGTATGGTGTCCACGTTGACGTAGAATGTTGTTGAGCCGGGTTTGACTTTTTTGCCTAGTTGGAAGCCGCCGCCGACGCCTTTCTGAGAGGTCTTGAACATTGCATAGCTGTCATCGAACATTTCGAATTTCCAGCCGAAGAGTTTGGAGTAGAACTTCTTTGTCGCCATGAGGTCCTTGGATGTCAGTTCTATGTGGCCGATTTCCTTTCCCATAGTAGCTGTATATTGCCAAATATTGAGTTTAAAAGTTCTCACACTAGGCTCAGAAACGCCCATTTTGATGTATCAACTGCTCATGGGGCTGGTCAAACGATCTAGAAAGAGCTGTTTGAAACCTCTAGAATCCACATTCCTACAGATCAGGATTTTCTTGCCCGGCGTCTTGCCTTCCTGTAGGCTTTCACGTCTGTCTGCAACTGTCATGGCTGCAGTGATCTCCCCTCTTGTCTCAACTTGGACCTTGTAGCGGGCATATTCGAAGAGTGAGGGTTTGATCTTGGTGGCAACGGTCATTGGATCGTGCAAAGCGAAGATTCGATGCTTGTGTATGTTCTTGTTGAGGATAGTCGCGGTGAAGCTGGCAACTCGGCCCTTGTTCTTCTTGATATCAGCATAGTCCGTCAACGTCAACTGGTTCTTGGGGTCCATTGTCACGTCGAGGCCGACTGCTTGTAAGGGGATTTCGGATTCGAACACGATCTTTGCCGCTTCCGGGTCCGCGTAAATGTTAAACTCGGCAACAGGAGTTACGTTGCCGACACCATATTCTGTTAGACCGTAGGCTCCGCCCATTATCGCGAGTTCCTTGATCATTTTGGCGGATTCGGGGAAACCTGTTAGGAGAGCGGCAATGTTGGTGAGAGGACCAGTGCAAATTAGGGTTAGGTCGCGCCGCTTTGAGACCGCCAGCTCGTCAGAGATCGTGTCTAGAGCATTCTTTTCTGCAGGACGAATCCTTGAAAGTGGGAGGCCGGAATCGCCTAGCCCATCTTTTCCATGGAAGCTCTTAGCCCGAACTGCGTCTCGGACAAGAGGGTTTCCTAGCCCTCTAGCAACCGGTATGTCTCCTCTATTGAGGAGATCAACGACTCGCAATCCATTCAGTGTCGCCTGTTCTACTGTTACGTTGCCAGAGACTGCTGTTATGGCTATGACTTCAAGCTCCGGGGATCTTAGTGCGAGGATGAGGGCGAGCGCATCGTCTATTCCTCCATCTTGGTCGATGATGACACGGGTGGGCTTCTTCGAGCCCGAGCCCTTCCTAGAATAATTTCGTGATTTTCTTTGTCGGCAGCACGTCTGTCAGGTACCAGAATTTGACGTACTGTAATCCTGTCCGGTATTGTAGTTCTGTGAAGGAGTTGACTGCGTCCTCTGCGACGATTGTCTCATATCCTTTGAAGAAGGCGTCTGCGCAA
>VBBE01000136.1 GCA_005884605.1 Candidatus Bathyarchaeota archaeon | reverse complement strand
GAAGATGCAATTATCATGGAGAAAAGGCTCGTCAAAGAAACCTTGGTGGAGAGTTAGAATTCCTTAAGCGACCTCTCACCACGTCTTTCTCTGTTCGACGTTTGACCCCTGGTCGGATTCAATCTCGGATTCATCGATAGGCCCTCGTTTTGTACCCACTCAGGAATTACTACCGCTCTAAGCAATGTCTGAACTCGTATCCCTTTTTCATCGGCAATTTTTTCCAGTTCTAAGAACACTTCATCACCGATGGTCTGCATGAATTTGTGTTTAAGATCGGATTCGGTTTGGCCTGGCTTGCTTCGTCGGAACTGAGTGGTTCTGTTGTAACTAGATAGCGGCGCTTCGGCATTCATACCCATTAACTATGAGTAGTGGTCGGAATCCGGTGCGAATTTAACTGTTTACTCTGGAATACCACAGAAAATTCGAAAACCGACCTATGATCCACTGTTCTGAGCGCTCTTGACCTCGGGGGGAACGTTTTGTGGGATGTTTTCCGCAAGCGGCCTCTTGGGTTGAAGAGCTCGTTGCGGGCGAGCTTTGTGCAGCTGTTGATCGTGGAGGGTAACCCTAGTCGCCTTGATCAAGCCGAGCCTCTGCAGAGTGTCATCCAGCATTCCAAGTTGCTCGATCGTTAAATCTCGATTGACCTCGATCACGATTCTCCTCACTCCTATTCGCGTCGTCACCTGGATCTTGGTCATAGGTGCGTGTCCTCTCTCGCTTCGTATCGTGGTAGAGCTTTAGAGCCGGTCGATAAGTTCCGATTGTTACTTTGGTTCCCCGGTCCAGTTCGAGCTCGAAGGTGGGCCGGGTGGTATTCGGCTAGTTCTTTAGGCGAACCTACGGGTCTCTTCTCGAAGACTGGCGAATGGTTACACTACGATGGGCTCGCATCCAAGAGATAGAGTGCCATCCCAATAATTGTCGCCTATGCCAAGAAGCAGACAGCTTAGCGACCTTTGATAGCGAATGCAACAGCTTGAGCCAGTTGCCGGGTTAATTGTGGCGCCAGGCGATTCAGCGCTTTGTATCGGAACTGCGAAAACAAATGCCAAGATGCAGACCACAACGATGATTACAATCTTTCTCTTCCGCATTTTCAATCCGACAGAGAGACCCCGATTGATTCTAAAACATAATGGCCCTCAGGCGCTGCGCGAGGAAGGTCCTGGGACAGTCCGAAATAGCGTGATTCAAGCCCGAAGCGCGAGAAGCGGGCCGAGTGGAATCCGTCGCGAATCTGCAGCGAATCCCCCTCACAAGGCTCACGACGGCGTTTGCCCTAGGTAGGATTCCCGTCGAAACTGGGGGGCATCTCATGCCAGTCGTCCGACTGGTTCACGACCACCCCGGTCAGAGTTCGTGTAGAAAGAGTGGGCAGCTTGTATATCGTGCTATCAGGCGATATATTCGCATACCGTTTTTCGGGGTAGGTTTTTATTCGCGAAGATTACGTTCAAAACCATGCTGGTCTCTATGCGGCCCACTATGAGTAGAAGGGTTTCCGCTGTACTGGTCGCCTTTCTCCTCCTAGCTTCAGTATTCTCGTTTTTCGCCCCTCGGGGGACAGCGTCCACTCTCACTTCTCACCTTCCCATTTCCATCATGGGAAATGCTGATTTCACGGCTGCGAATGGCGTGACTGGAGGAACTGGCACTGCCTCGGACCCGTACGTCATCTCAGGCTGGGACATCAACGTCTCCCAGTCGCCCTGGCATGGCCAGTACTACAATGGGCCGTACCCAGGTATCGGGATTTCGGACACAGACGCTCATTTCGTGATCCGGAATGTCTACATTCACGGTCTGGAGTGTACTTGCGATGGAGCGGCTGCCATCGACATTGATTTCATCAACGTTACCAACGCCGTTGTAGAGGGCTCAACACTAGCCTACAGCAATCAAGCCATCTTTGTCTGGGGCTCTGGGAATATCATCTTCACGGGAAATGGCCTGTCGAACGAACAGGTGCCCGGTGTGACAGCGAGCGCTTGTGTGCAAATAAGCGGCTCAATGGATGTCGTTGTTTCGGGAAACACGTTCGCTCAATGCTCCACTGGAGGATTATGGGTCGACTCAAGTAACATGCTAGTTTACCATAACAACTTCCTCCAAGGAGGGGTCGATGGTAACCTGAGAAGCCAGGACCTCTGGGATAATGGCTATCCAAGCGGCGGCAACTACTGGTCCAGCTACACAGGCGTGGATAACTGTAGCGGATCGCAACAAAACGTCTGCACCGGCCCAGACGGGATAGGAGACACACCCTATACATTCACAACTTGGCAGTCAGTGGTAGGCCAGGACCGTTATCCGTTGATGAAGCCTTTCACGGCTCAGACCAGCGACCCACGGTTTCAGCAGACGTTTACCTTCGACGGAGTGATAGTGTCGGTCTTCGGCACCTTCATCCCGGACACGACTAGCAGAACTGTTACTGGCACAGTGTCGGTTAATGTGACGAGCAGTGCTACTGGTCAGACGGTCTTCTCGAAGACCTACAGCATAACCGTTGGCTACGGGTCCGACTCGACCGCGAGGTTTGTCCTGGCTATACCAGCAAGCTCTTCCTGGCTGGGAGCAGCGTGCACTGTCAACATCTCCAACCACAGTGCCAGTTGCTCCTTGTCCCGTGACCCCGACCTGAACCATGATGGAGCGATCAACATTCTCGACCTTGCCCAGATAGCTTTCGCATACGGTTCTGCGAACGGTGACAGTAGGTACAATGCCTCTGGCGACCTTAACGCGGACGGTCTTATCAACATCTTCGACCTGGCCATGGCAGCGTTCGACTACCAGCAACCAGTTTTCAGTTAGTCTACAACCTGGACCGGGGAGGAACTTTTACAGCGGGCCGGGTGGGATTCGAACCCACGATTTGCGGCTCCGCAGGCCGCCGTCTTGGTCCTGGCTCGACTACCGGCCCCGCGCACCTCAGCCGAATCATCACCTTATAACGAGTTAGGATGAAGGACGGGTCCCGCTCGACGTCCTGGGTGGAATAGTTAATAGCTCATTGAGCTGTGCAACTGCGCCATGCCCGACCAAACGATCGCCTGGAAGATCAGGGTGAAGAAGGGGAACTATGAGGTAGAAGTTGCAGGTCCATCCCACGAAATCGTTCAAAAAATGTTCGAAGAACTCGTAAAGAAGTACATGACCAAGCTCGCCTCGTCCCGGTAACCCTCAACTACGGTGGGTCCGACCGTCCGGTCCGAGTCTGATTATCGGACCGATGCTCTCTAGTGGTACGGGATGCGAAAGAATATTCTCGTGGCTGGAGTCACCTTACTTGATACGGCCATTCTCTTCGGAGTCTCTTATCCCGCCGGTCTTCTCTTCAGCATACCCATATCGATCCTCAACATCATCCTCGGGCTGATCACCAGAGCGTCTCCAGGATCGGAAATACAGCCAGAATCTGCCAACATCAGATTATTGATTGACAGGGGAGTCGTCCGGGCCAGCATTTACCAGCTTGTCTTCCTAAATTCCAAGCTTATTCTCAAACGACTGAGTTCGGTCATGGTGACTGTCATTCTAGCCTTTGTTCTTGCCGTTGTCGGGTTGGCGTTTCTCTTTATTGTTGGAGCCTTGATGGGGGGAATTACCGGATTCTCTCTGCAAGAGTTTCTCACGCAGAGAATGCGGAACAAGATCGGGAGTGAAATGGAGCTGACCTCCGTTGAAAAGGGCGACATCGAGATCGAGTACGATGATATATTGGAGGTTAGACTAGTCAAAAGCCGCCTTTATCTGACAGCCAGAAACAAATCTCTCTCGGCGAGCTTCCCAAGGGGCTATTCTCGAAAGATGAAGCCAATGCTGGAGAGCATTTTCGAATCGAGATTCACAA
>VBBE01000135.1 GCA_005884605.1 Candidatus Bathyarchaeota archaeon | reverse complement strand
ACCATACACCCTCCACCTTTTCCCCACGTGAACAAGAATCGAGGTATGGCCACCCGAGACTAGGACTGCGAGTGGGTCGTGGGCTTTGGTGATCGACATAGCGATGTCGAGGTGGGCTACACCGTGATGCACGGGGACGAGTGGTCTCTTGAGAAATGACGAGAGAGCTCGTGCGACGGTTGCGCCTATTCGGAGACAGGGTCCGAGTCCTGGACCTGCTGCATAGGCGATCACATCTGGCTCAATTGAGCTACCATCCTCAGTCGACAGCGCGGTCTTGACTATGCCATGCGCGACGCTAGCGAGATGCTCTGAGGCTTTTCTAGGATGAATACCAACTCCAACCGGAGGACGGTATGTGGAGTTGACGTTGGTCACAATTCTATCGCGATCATCAACGAGGCTTGCGCCAAAGGTATGGGCGGTAGACTCGATGCCGAGACACATCACTGATGATCACGTTTAGACGGACGAGTGTCTCTCGAAAGGTTAAACTTTCCCCGATAGACCCAACCTGAGTCTAACAGTTGGAAGTGCCAAGAGATCCAGCCTGAGATTAACATCGCAACAATTGCTCGCCCACCACCCAACGTCACCCCTGAATTCCTGCGATTTTCGATAGGCCTAGGAAAGCTCCTTTCGGCATTTTGTATCAAGCTTGGACTTGTCATCTCGAAACGGCGGAATTATTCGAGGTTTTCAAGCCTCTCTGCCACGCTCGGCTTGTCGTACATTGATCGCTTCTTCTTTTTCTCCAACTTTTGCACGTCTGCAAAGCCCATGCTATCGATCTTCTGAAGCGCACGAACAAACGTGTCTTTTCCATAGAGTTCTGCCGCCTTCTGGTCGGCCCTCAACAGTTCTTGCCGTGCCTCTGGCAAGAAGTATCTTCCAGTAATTACGAACAGGGCGACTCCTAGAGTCAATAGTATCGCTGGATGTAATGCCAGCCCCTGATACGAGTAGATACCGTATCCGAAATGCTGCAATAGAAGAAATGTCACGACGGCATATCCGAGGACGCCAAGGACACTCAGTTCAATTGTTCGAACCATCTTGGGACGTATCCATTGCATGAAGATGAGAGAGGAGGCGATTATCGGCTTCCACTCTTCAATTGTCAGAACTCCTTGCGTCCTCTTCGGAAGAACAATGTTGCCCTTTCCGGTCGAAACCAAGTCCGAGGGCATTTCAATATTAGCTGAAGTTTCGGCAATTGGGACTTGGACCACGTCTTTCCACAAAATCTTCTTCGGAACTAGTTTGGGAGTGTTAAGCTGGTGGCACAGCTCGCCTGTCAAGTGTAGAATTTGCTCATCCTCAGAGGTGTTGCCGAAGGTCTGGACGATGCCCTGTCCTTCTCTCCAGTCCCGTTCGAAACGCCGCAGTCCCTGACGATACTGGAAGACGAGTAGTCCCATCACTCCAGTGTAGGCGAGTAACTCATAGAAGCCCACCCATTCGAAAGGATTGCTTTGACATGTAATGCCGCATGGGAAAAAGAGTCCTAGCGACAGGGCAAGAGTCAGTACTCCCAGTAAGCCGATGAGCAAGAGTTCTCTCGTCCAACGCTTAAGCCATTTCTGATATTCAGGATGAATCTGCTCATAGTGTTTGTTCGAGAGAGTTATCGCCCACGGGTCCATCTCCATAGTCTCTCCACATATTGGACACTCTCTGGAGACCTTCTTTCGATCCGAGGTCCTATTCATCAGAAGGACATCCTAAAGGCCGACCAATCGAGCAATTAAGTAACTACTTCACTTACTCTGGTGCCTCAAGTCTCGAACCTCTAGCCTTGCTAGGATGGGCTCCCGCGCCGGTTTCGGCATGGAAAGAACGTTCATATTCAGTTCGGCCGGGTAATGTAGTAGTTTCCATGAGAGAGAATTTGCGCGGAACGAGAATAATGGGGTTGTCACATTAGGATGCAACCCGAGATTAACATTGGCACATTGGGACACGTGGACAATGGCAAGAGCACCATCGTCCAATCCCTGACCGGAGTATGGACTTCTAGACATTCTGAAGAACTACGCAGAGGAATCACTATTCGAATCGGTTACGCAGACGCGTCATTCTACGAGTGCCCTACCTGCGAGCCACCATCAAACTATTCGACGAGCAAGACATGTCCAAACGGTCACGGACCGACCAAGTTTCTACGAACCGTAAGCTTCGTCGACTGCCCTGGACACCATAGTCTCATGGTCACAATGCTCTCGGGCGCCGCCATAATGGACGGCTCTATGTTCGTCGTTTCCGCCAACGTCAAGACTCCGCAGGCTCAAGACCGGGAGCACATGCTCGCCGCCCAGATGATAGGACTTCGCAACATGATCATAGTTCAAAACAAAATAGACGTCGTGGACAAGCAGAGAGCAAAAGCAAACTACGACGAGATCAAGAATTTCACAAAAGGAACCGTAGCGGAGAATTCGCCAGTAATACCCGTCTCCGCCCAACACAAGCTCAACATGGACGCGCTCATTTGGGCGATTCAAGAGAAGATTCCAACCCCGGAGAGAGACCATTCCGTCAATTCGAGAATGTCCATCCTTCGCTCATTCGACGTTAACAGGCCGGGAACAGAAGCTGAACAACTAGTCGGAGGCGTCGTAGGAGGCTCGATAGTTCAAGGAGTATTCAAGAAAGGCGACGAGATCGAAATCAAACCCGGCATAAAGACCGAGTCGACAAACAAGACCATCTACGAGACGCTCATCGCGAAGATCGGAGCCCTACAAGCTGGTGGAGGAGAAGTAAAAACCGCCACCCCGGGAGGATTGGTCGCGGTAGGAACCGACCTAGACCCGTCAGTTACGAAATCCGACGGCCTGGTAGGGAATGTTCTTGGTCGAGCCGGAACACTTCCTCCAATTCTAGAAAAGGTCAGCTTGAGCGTAGACCTCTTCGAGAAAGCCGTTGGAACGGAACAGCTCATGCCAGTTCAGAAAATCAAGACCAACGAACCGCTCGTTCTCAACGCCGGAACAGCTGTAACATCGGGCATCGTGGTTTCCGCAAGGGAAGATCTTGCTGACGTTTCGTTGAAGAAGCCAATCTGCGCGGAAGCTGGCTCGAAGGTGGCTCTAAGTCGTCGGATTGGGGATAGCTGGAGGCTCATCGGGTTCGGAACAATTCGATGATTAACTCACAGCAAGCCGTCCGCCGCACAAGCCAAAGTCTAACAACACTTTAGAGATTAGCTCCACAAGTAAGACATTTCAATGTTCCCTGCGGATAGCGGGCGCCGCAACTACGGCATTGGATTAGAACTTCTCTTGTAACAACAACCTCCTTCTCCGTCACTATCGGATTAGAGATATTGGGCGTGCTCAGCCCCTTTAGGTGAGGAGCCACGCCAACAACTACTCCCGCGATCGAGACTATTATTCCGACGAAAAACACTACTCCGCCGAAAACTAGCAGTGTTGTAGGCGTGCCCAAATTACAGTTCGAAAAGAAGCTGCTGCTACACGAAAAAAACTCTGCAACTCCCACCGCTTCAATGATTCCACCTATGACGAGAAGTAGGATACCAACGACCAGAATCTGAAGCTTCATGTCATAACGAGAGACCGAACCACCAAATAAGCATGAACGAAGTGGCATAGGGCGATTTGTCGATTCGAGTAGAGCCGGGAGATGGCGTAAGGATCCGAAAGGTTTCTGAGCTATCTCCAATTTAACAATCTCCGGGCTGCGCCTTGGGCGCTCTGCCATCGATAGAGAAGAATCCCGACTTCTTTGTCTGGTCTCAACCGATTTCGTGTTGGAGGTGCGGAAAGGTGACGACCCATGAGTTAACTTTCCACTGGGGCGGGAGATGCTAGACGCACTCTTGGGTGCGGACTATGCGACGCCGTATACGCAATCCGCAACGGCGACATGGACCGCCTACCCGTCAATGCCCGCTGTAGGTCTTCCAGAGAGCCTTACCGAAGCCGCGAGGAATGAGAGCGATATTCCAGCCAACACGGTTGACCCAAAGGTAATTGAGCAAATCTTAGCCACGCTGAAAGCAATGCGGGCTGAGATTGATGAACTCCGAAAGCTCAAATGAACCCGCGCAATTTCGCAAAGGGTCCGGAACAATCTGAAGAAAACAAAACCTTTCGTTCAGATCCTACTAGACACGAGTTTTCTTCTGACAATGCTCAAACAGCATCGAGATCCCGAGGAAGAGATCAGGACTGCTGCGCGGGGGAATGTGAAAATTCTGGTTCTCGACATGGTCGTCTTTGAACTAGAACGTCTTGCCAGAAAGGCCTCCGCATCAACTCATGCCTTTGCGAGTGCCAGCCTCGATTTTCTCGAAAAGAGAAGGATTCCAGTCATAGAGCATAAGGCGGGTCCTACTAACGTAGATGGAGCCCTAATTGCATGCGCGTTGACCGAGAAGACGCCGACAGGTATCGCAACCGTCG
>VBBE01000134.1 GCA_005884605.1 Candidatus Bathyarchaeota archaeon | reverse complement strand
AGTATAGAACACATAAACTTGGTTTGCATTACAGATGCCCGTAAGGAGGGTGTCGACATGAAGATAAGCAACATAGACCCGACCGTTGTCTGGGTCATACGTCGAATCGAGTGTGTCAGTGCATGCCGCCGCGGCGGAGGCTCCGATAGAGAGTGTTACCTGGTTACCCCAGCTCGTCATGTCACTAGAGCTGATCATGTTGATGTTGAAGGCACAACAGTTGATCCCCACCCAGCTCATGATGAACTTGCCAATCGAGGGATCATATGCCAGAGTAGGATTTTGTGCTGATCGCTGCTCGATCACGACTTTGGTTGAGCTGACCCAGCTATTGTAGGCGTTTATGCAGGTGGCTGATGAGCCGCTGGTTGCTGACAGGTTCCAGCTCTGGCATCCGTTCGAGAAGGCAGGATTGGTGAATACGGGCCAGTATCGGCTTATGCTGGCCGAAGTTGTTGGTATGACTGCGAGAACGAGTACCATTGATACAGGAATAAGGAGCTTGCTGAGTTTTTTCATGACGGCCTCGGGACGTTGAAACCTGGTATAACTGTGCCAGAAATTCGGTTCTAGAACAATGTTCCGGGACAGCTCTCTGATTCGAGTTGGTCGTTAATTAGTAGCGGTGCAACATTGTTCTAGAATTCAGTTTCTTCCTCCTAATTAGACGGCGTTGTACTCGAACACAGGTCAATGGATGGAATTGAGGAGTTTTTGAGACTCCTTGAGGACGGGTTGTGGCATTCGACCTCGGACCTTGCGTCCGATCTAGGCTGGACTGTTTCTAAGACGAAGAGGCTTGCCGTATTTCTATCGGAACATGGTCTCGCTCACTATCGAAGCTCGAATGATACCGTAATCTTGGATGTCGAGCTTTTGTCTCTGATACGAGAGACATAGCATAGAAATCGTTCAGTTCCCTCTCGACCTCCTGGAGAAGATGGAATAGGCGCCCGCCTTTCTCGGTCAGAAAGTACCTTGACCCTTCTAAGTCAGCCTCTATAGATAGTAATCCTTTCTTGACGAGGAAGACTGTGTACTTCTGGACGAGTTTGTGGCTGAGGTTGGCTCGGAAGATGATCTGAGTCTTTGAGGCTCCTCGTGCTCCAAGCGTGAGGATGTCATAGATCACTCTTGTCGCGTCTCTCCTCAACGGGTCGCCAACTCCTCCGAATGGTCCGGTCTAGATTTTCGGAGACGGGGGACACGCGTCTATGTTGTCGATTGAGACCGGGAGATAGGGGTCGATCGGGGACGGATGACCCATCGCTGAGTATCGGTTCATAATACTCTGCACGGTCTCGCGTCTTTCGGACTTAAGCTGGTCCTGAACTATGTTATCTAATAGAATACTGACCCCATATGGTTATATCTGGTCAGAAACGGTTTTCACTGTTCTCGTTTTGGCGTTCTCAAGGAAGAGACGACGAGATTCAACCCGGATAATCTACGAGATTCTACTAGCTTCTAAGAATGGAGTCTCGAAAACCAGGGCCGTTTACGCGAGCAATCTCAACTTCCGCCTCATAGAAGACTACCTAGCCTTTCTGTTGAAAATGAACTACTTGGAGCGGACGCCGAGTGGATCCTCGCATGACGAGTTGAGACTGACAGACAAAGGAGCCCGCCTCCTCGGCCTTCTCGACCAGCTGGATAAAGAAATCAAGCCATTCAGGACCTTCGGGATCAGGCGTGAAGTTAGCGAATCGAAGCGTGGCCACGAGGCGAAGAGAGCGTTTGCCCACGCGGAGGCCATTCGGGCTCTCGAGCGAGCTAGGGATCTGACATCCCGCAACAAGACTTCCAGACGAGAGCATGAGTACCAGATTTCACTCGCGCTCCTGCAGGTGTACGCGCTTCAGGGTCAAGTGTCCAATGAACTGGCTGAGATAGAGCGAGTGTTGAGTCTGGCGCAGACTCTATCGGACAAGAGTAAATTGTCAGAGGCTCACGCATGGAAATCCAATCATCTTACGCGAGTCGGAAATTACCAACAGGCGATTCGAGAAGGAGAGAAGGCCTTAGACTTCGCGAAGGTGGCCAACGACGAGTCGAAAGTAGCTATGGCACAACTAGCGATAGGAGAGGCTTCCGTATTTCTCGGGCGAAGGGATGAGCCCTTACAGTATTTTTCAGGAGCTCTGAAATACTACGAGGAGCGCGGCGATCGAGCTGGGCAGGCCAACGCGGCGCGTCTGATCGCACAAGTCTTTCTGAACTACAACGATTTTCCCAGAGTGCTGGATCACGCTAATCGCGCGCTAACCCTGTTCATGGAAGCCGGTGATCGAATGGGAGAGGATGAAACCCTGCGTTATTTAGGAGACGTTTGCTGCGCACGTGGCGATTACCTGCTCGGACTTGACTACTACGAGCGGGTCTTGAAAATACGGCGCGAAATCGGCAATCGTTCTCGCGAGGGTGGTGCTCTAGGCGACATTGGAGACGTCTATCTCTCTCTCGGACAGTACGAGAAGTCTCTCGATCTCCATCGCCAGTCGCTGGCAATAGACAGAGAGGTGGGGTATAGATTCGGCCAAGTCTGGGATCACCACGACCTCGGAGTAATACAGTTCAATCTGGGAAACCTAACACAGGCCCGTGAGGAGCTGGTTCAGGCGATTCGACACGCCAAAGACATCAATGCTCCGGATCTGATCATACTTTGCAATAACGATCTCTCAACCGTACTCAGGAACATTGGTGGGAGCGAGAACCTGGAAAATGCATTGGAGAGGGCATCGGAGGCGTCAAAGATGGCTGAGAACTACACGCTTGTGTCTAGCCGAATCATCAGCGAGTCGAATATCGCGATGGCCCATCGGGCTTTGGGAAATGCGAGAGATGCTCTGGACCATTCAGAGAAGGCTGTGGAGCTTCTTGAAAATTGTCCGCCGACAGAAGTCCAAGACGAGGAGATTTTCTTCAACCATTACCTTGTCCAACGAGATAACAAGAAGCCTAGCGAGGCGAGTACCTCTCTCAAGAGAGCTTATGATAAAATGATGATAAAGGCAGCTAGGATCAAGGATTTCTCCACGCGAGAAACATTTCTGACACGTGTCAACACCAATCGCAACATAAACTCCGCATGGAAGGAGCAGTCGGGATCGGTCGAAGTCCTTGGTCAAAATTCCCTGCAGCCTTTCTCAACTCTCTAGATATCGATTTCTCCTGTCAAGAAGTGGCGATCTCCCCTCATAGCGACATTCTGAAGGGCTCAAGTCTGCTTTTGTTTCTCGAAAGGTTCTGAGCCCACGGGAAAATATCAGCCGGCTTAGAGACAGGATTTAAGAGCCTACGCAATTGGTCCTATTTTGAAAACCCAACTTGACGTTAGACGTGACTAGCTTCGTCGCGATCCCGTCAACAAGTACCCTCCCATAATAGGAAGAGCCACAAAATTGAGCCAAACATCAATGAGTGTTGCGACTCCTGTTTCTCACATCCGCCTGATCTTCCTATTGGTTATGGCAGCTTTTTTCATGGATGTAATCGACGCATCAATAGTGACTGTTGCGCTTCCTTCGATTAGAACCGAGTTCGCGGCTTCCATCCCCGACAGTCAGTGGATCTATGGAGCCTATGCAATCACTGTCGCAGGTTTCCTATTGTTGATGGGGAGGGCAGGCGACATTTATGGGCAGAAGAAGATCTTCGTTGCCGGGCTAGTCATATTCTCGATCGCATCGTTCACAGGCGGAATTGCTCCTTCCCTGTTGTCCCTGGTCGTTTCAAGAGCAGTTCAGGGTATAGGGGCAGCGATGACGACTGTCACGGCTTTTGCAATTTTCATCAGGATATTTTCTGAAGGGCCCGAGAGGAACAAGGCGCTGGGATATTTGGTCGCAGTGCTCTCGGGAGGATTCGCGGCGGGCGCCGTTGCTGGTGGAGCATTGACAACATTCCTGGGTTGGCGATGGGTGATGTTCATCAATGTGCCGATCGGAATCGTCACTGTCTTACTCTGCCTGAGATACCTGCCTGGTGGCGGCGGCTGGCTCAAGAACCAGCCTCTGGACGTTCCAGGAGCTCTCACCGTTACTTCAGGCACGATTCTCCTAATCTACGGGTTGACTAACGCTGCTGCGCTCGGCTTCGCATCAGGGTGGAGCTTCGTCCCGCTCATTTTGTCCGCCTTGGTCCTCGCCGCCTTCGTATTCATCGAATCA
>VBBE01000036.1 GCA_005884605.1 Candidatus Bathyarchaeota archaeon | reverse complement strand
TTTGCTCCCTCTAATCAGCGCTGGACCCTTCATCACCGAGGCTGCCGACCACAAGACCGTAACCTTCTCGCCCGGCACCATCCCATCAGGGACCAGCTACTCTAGTTGGTACATTGTGAAGGCGAACAGTACGAACCTCTTCGAGACCGCAAGCAACGTCACAGCCCAGGCCGGCTCAAACACATTCCAGTTCTATTATACAGGGCCGCTACTTGGAGTGTATCCCTCTCCATCCACGACCCCATTCGCATTCTATCCGGCAGGCCAACTCAAAGGCTATGCCACAGTTGACCCCGCATTCATCGCTAACAAGACCTCGACAACCGTGAGCCTACATCTGTACAATGCCGGAAACGTAACATATACGAACATCAACGCAACGGCAGCGAATTATCCGGGAAGCCAACTATCCTTCGGAGTCGCATCGAAGCTCGTCCCCGACATGGCTCCCAAGACCGCTCAGACGGTGAACTTCACAGGCACGGCCTCCGCGGCAGGAATATACTTCTTCGGCGGAGTCTCGACCTATTCCCTCCGGCTGACATGGTCTTACAACCAATCTAGAACGGCCGGATTCAACGATTATCTTTACCAAAACGTGCTAATCTATGACCCGACCATCCCCGGGTTCAATCCTAGCCTAAGAGTAGACATTACCACCCCGACCCCTCTGGTCACAGCTGGGGCAACGGCCCTGGCGATTGTGACGGTGACTAACACCGGATCATCCCCCGTGTCGAACTTCGAGTACCAACTCACATCTTACGTACCCATGTACAACCCCACGGGACCATCCCCCGCCCCAACCAGCTACGGAAGCTACTTCAACGGCTGGTTTTACAGCATTGGGTCTGGCCAGAAAATCAACTTTAGAATAGAAATACAAACCACCGCTGGCGGCTCGTACCCAGTTTTCGCCTCAGCTGCCCCAACCATCTTCTTCGACTACAAGACTCCCGCAGGCTCACCGTATCCAATCCAGCAGGCAGACATCTCCCCATCAGGCGCAGCGCTCATAACAGCCACAGATACTATGCCACCCTCTGGCAGCACCCCCTGGTCTAGTCCGTTCGCCCCTACCTCCAGCGACCAGGTCCACATCTGGGACCAGGTCTACGATGGAAGCGGAGTCAGCTCAGTCAACTTAGAGTATTCAACGGATAAGCTGAGCTGGGCCTCAGCCCCGATGACTCCCGTATACGCTTCGTACGTAAGAGGCCAGTCGATGCTCGCTTACGCCGGTAACGAACAATCCGTGCTGACGCAGCAGCCATTCTTTGGGGACATATTCACCACCACCCTCCCAGCCGAAGGCCCAGGAGCCGCAGTCTTCTATCGCATCCGATCCACCGATGGGCTAGGCAATTCTGGCTTGAATGACAACAACGGGAACGACTACGTCTATTTCATCCAAGGCGGAAATAGTTGGCTCTTCCCCAATCAGTCCCCCGGAACAAATGTGCTGTTAAACGGAACACAGTATGTCCCAGGAATCAAGACAACAATCACAATGAACGTATCCACCCCTATTGCTGTTCAAGTGATACAGCTCTCGTCGAACCCAGGCGGAAACCCGCCCTTAGGCTTGTCAGCTCTCGGAATATACACCCAGGTCAATGCCAACGTGTCCATCATTCTGAACGCCCGGGTCCGATTCTATTACACACCAGACCAGATTCAAGGCCTGGACGTGAACACCATCACACCCTACTACTGGAACGGCGCCAGCTGGGTCCCCCTGGACAACGTTGCCAGAAATCCGAGCCAGAGCTATGTGGAGGGAACAGTCAACCATTTTAGTCTGTTTGGAATATTCGCCAGCGCTTCAACGTCAACGACACAACCCGCATCCATCCCCTGGACAATCGTAGGCGCGATCGTCGCTGTCGCAGCAATTGTCATCATAGGAGGAATCCTGGTGGGAAAGAGGCGAAGACGCGGGACGCCAAGCCTCGCGCCAACACAGCCCTATACGCCACCCCCTGCCACTGGAACCTCGACCTCTCCATAGTTTATCTTTTTCTCCGACATCGTAACTAGTCGCAATAGCTTGACTTCATTCAGTCTTATCCGTTTTACCGCCCGGGGAATCGGCCGTAGGCCAGTTCGTACAACTCTGACGATCATAGGACTAGCCGCCCTCATCTTAACCTACGTGAGCGTTCAATCCCTCGTTTCAACGCTCGAGATTAACGTCTCAGGGAGCGTGTCCTCCCTGGGAGGCGAGATTGATGTCTTAAAAAAAGGAGCCTCATTCCCGCTCTTCAGCACGGTCCCGGTATCCTACACGAACACCGTCAAGACCATCTCCGGAGTCAGCTTGGCGGCCCCGGTAGCCGTGGCACAGATGACTGTTGACAATAATCAGGCCGTGATCGCTGGCTTAGTCCCGTCTCTAGTGCCTCGCATGCTCACGTATACAATGGTTGCAGGCACGATGATCACGTCCAACCAGTCAGGAATACTCTCGATAGGTAAAGCTCTGGCTTCAACGGTCGGAAAGGGCGCAGGTCAGACCCTCCTTCTCGATGGTTACAACTACAGCATCGCTGGAGTTTATCAGACCAATGCTTGGATGGACTATTCGCTCATCATCCCACATTCTGTCGCCCAGCAGTTGATCGGCTGGGTTAACCAGACGTCTATGATCGTGGTCACGACCCAGGACCCGCGGACTGTTGACACGATAATCGGGCAGATACGGACCCTATTGCCGACGACCGATGCGTTCAGGACAAGCGAAGCTCCCTCCAAGATCTCACCCATCTTCGCTTCTCTAGAAGCGATCGCGAGCGACATAACCATCATCGTGTCTCTCAGCGCTGTTCTGGGAATAATGAATTCGAATCTCAACAACCTCCGGGAGAGAATGCGAACTTTCGCCATCTTCAAAGCCACAGGAGCTTCCTCTAGCCAGATCATCAGGCTCGTCTTATACGAGTCCCTCTTGATCGGAATTCTTGGAACAATGCTTGGACTGGGAATCTCCTACGCCGTTCTCAATCTAGTATCAATACCCGTAGCAGAAAAAATCAATGTCGCCATTATCCTGGTGCCATCCACCTTCATCTACGCAACCCTTCTTGCAATATCAGTCTCACTGGCGGCGGCGATCTATCCCGCGCTCAGAATTGCCAGGGTCCGGCCACAAGAGGTCTTCCGGTTTGGATGACGCGGTTATCTTAAGAACAGAAGGCCTCAGCAAAACCTATGGGAATGGACCTGAGAAAACAGTCGCGCTAGACAATGTAAACCTGCAGATCACTAGGAGAAAGCTGCTCGCGGTTTACGGACCATCAGGTTCAGGCAAGACCACGCTACTCTTCCTTCTAAGTGGACTCGACAAGCCGACATCAGGCAGGATCTACTTCAACGGGGTCGAGGTCTCGAGCATGAACGAACGAAGACTCTCGAGACTGAGAAGGAACGCCATCGGGTTCGTGTTTCAGAACTACAACCTTGTCGATGAACTAACTGTTCTGGAGAATGTTATGCTTACGATGATGTTCGAAGGAAAGCCCGGCGCGGAGCGGAGAGATCGTGTTGAAGAGCTGCTCCGCCGTGTAGGAATCGCAGGTAAGGAACGGCGCCGGCCTTCCCAGTTGAGCGCGGGAGAACAGCAACGTGTGGCCGTCGCAAGAGCGGTCGCTAACAGGCCGGAACTGGTCTTGATGGATGAACCCACTGGAAACCTTGACCAAGAGAATTCCCAACAACTCATGCGACTAGTTACTGAGATGGTTCAGGGGGAAGGGGCAACATGTGTGGTCGCCACGCACAATCTCGAGATCGTTAACGAGGCCCCGTCCAAAGTCTTCCTCAAGTCAGGCCGGATCGTAAGCAGCTGACCTAGGCGCTTGAAGAAGCTGTTAGTCTAGTATTGAGGCTTGGCTCCCAGGCCATGCAGCTTGTACCTCAGATATTTTTCCATAGTCTTCGTCATTAGCAGGCCGCTTTTCATGCTCTTGTATACGAATAGCCAGTAGTCTTTCTGGCTCGCTTTTCCCTCTCCAACTCGCAGAGCGTACAATTCGAGCTGGTCTAAGAGATTCATCACGTCCCTATCCCTCAACTCAAGCTCCTCGTTTGAAGTTACAGAAACCCTTGTTCTTTCATCCATTGGTCAGAGAATAATTTGCTAAGGTAATTCCTGCCGGTATCCGGAAGCAGTGTCACAATCGTCTTGTCCTCAGGCAGATGTTCTGCGACCTTCACTGCAGCGTGGACTGCTGTGCCCCCTGAACCTCCTACCAGGATTCCTTCTTCTTGTGCCAGTCGTCTTGCCATGCGAAATGTGTCCCTGTCAGAGACTTGGATGACATCATCCACGATCGACAGGTCCATTGTCCCTGGCATGAAGTCTTCTCCAATCCCTTCCACCTTGTACTGGTGGGGCTCTTCCCTGTGTCTGTGATATCGGGGGTAGAAAATTGACCCCTCGGGATCGGCGCCGACAACCTTCAGGTTTTTTTTCTTCTCCTTTAGAAATCGGCCTATTCCCGTGATGGTCCCTCCTGTTCCCATGCCGCAGACGAAAACGTCGATTTTTCCCTCTGTCTGACGCCAAATCTCTGGTCCAGTTGTCCGGTAATGAGCGTCGGGATTGGCTCGGTTTTCATACTGGTTAGGCATGTAGGAGTGCAGCGTCTCTTTCGTCAGTCTCTCCGCGACCTTGGTGTAATGTTCAGCGGATTCTGGGGGAACGTTTGTAGGGGTCACTACGACCTTTGCTCCGTAAGCCCTTAGGATGCTCCTCTTTTCCTCGCTCATCTTGTCAGGCATGACGAAGATCATCTTGTAGCCCTTCACGGCGGCAACCATTGCTAATCCAACTCCGGTGTTTCCAGATGTGGGCTCTATGATCGTTCCGCCGGGTTTTAGGAGACCCTTCTCTTCCGCTTGTTCGATCATCGCGATTCCGATTCGATCCTTGACGCTTCCACCAGGGTTGAGGTTTTCCAGCTTGGCGAGAATAGTGGGTTTGAGACCTTGTGAGACCTTGTTCAGCCGGACGAGAGGCGTGTCTCCGATGACATCTAGAATGGTCTTATGAACTTCCATCGAGAAAACTGTTTCCGTTCGTACCTTCAATCAAGCCTGTTTATCAGAATATGCAGACTCACAGGTGGACTGGAAGAGAGATCGAGAGAAAGTACGAGCATGGGCAATGCAACCCTCCCCTAGGATTGAGGGGGAACCAAAGACACACACTCCACGGTCATCCCGGGATTACTTAGGGCCCTAACTGGAAGTATCACGAGCCTTAACTTTCTGCTTTTCCCAGCAGACTTGACGCGTGATTGTAAGATTTGTCGCAACGGGTCCCCACCGGCATCCCTGAGCTAGACGATGTGATAGAGGGTGGGCTTCCTAGGGCGGGTCTGTTTCTTGTAGCTGGAACTCCTGGATCTGGTAAGACCGCTTTCAGCGCGAAGTTCCTGTACGAGGGTATCATCAAGGGAGATAGAGGGATCTATGTCTCCTTCGCCGAGGGTCGTGAGGCGTTTTTCTCGGAAACGGCGCGGAATGGTTTGGACTTTGCGAAGGCCGATGATGCCGGTATGTTCCTCTACATGGATCTTCTCACTGTCAAGAACGAAGGTATTCCCGCTGTGACGCAGTCTATAGTTGACGCTGTCCTTGACTTCAAAGCATCTAGGCTTGTGATTGATTCCTTTTCGGCAATGGCTCAAGCTGTTCCTCAGTTGATAGAGGCCAGGTCTATACTTCACACGATTCTCGGGAAGGTAATCAGACAAGCCGAGTGCACTACTCTCCTCATCTCGGAAGTCCCTATGGGCACATCTAGGCTGGGTCTTGGGATTGAAGAATTCGTTGCCGATGGAGTCCTCAAGTTCACCCAGAAGGAGATCGATGGGCGAGTCATTAGAAACCTGGTCATTCACAAGTTGCGGGGGACAAAGATAGGGAGAAGGGAGCACATGTTCACCCTTGATGGCGGGTTTCGGATGCTAAGCCCGTTCGATTCCTCACAAACCAACAATGGACACTCTCATCCGGTCATCAAGAATACAGCATCACACTCTTCCACTGGAATCAAGAGCCTAGATTCTGTTCTCGGGGGAGGCCTTAGGAGGGGAAGCCACATTCTCTTGGAGGTAGGGGAAGACGTCTCCTCACCCTCACTGATGAGCTTCCTCTCACCGATAATCTCAAACACCGTCAAATCCGGTGACCAAGTCATCTGCGTCCCGGTCAATGGAATGTACCCTGAAGAACTGCAGGAATTCCTCCGAAAATCCATCCCTGATGGACTTGCATCAGTTCAAATTTTCGACATTACGGGCAAGGGTGGTCCGAACACCGTGGACCTTGGAGGCGCCACGGTCCTCCAGCCCTTCGACATGTTCTGGAAGACAGCTAGGAAACTAAGGAAACCAGAGAACCGCTTGCTGAGCATAATTGGCTTTGACGCTCTAGAGGCGAAATACGCGAAGGATCTCCCCGCAATGCAGGGTCTGATCATCGAAACAATCGCCAAGGTGCGAAACGCAGGTGATATCATGATATCAATAGCTCGGCCGTTCTCTAACACCTTGCGAGAGCTTGCCAGTGCCTCAGATGTTCATTTGAGACTTGTCCAGTATGACGGCGTTCTCTGTCTCTTGGGCGTAAAACCCAGGACGGACTACTACGGCGTCTCTCTCCCCCACTTGGGTGCACACGCCCAGATCGAATTGGTCCAGGTTTCATAGCATGGCCGCAACAGTTGGCGCGTCGTTAGACCGACCGCTGATAGAATCCATCGATGCCGCCCTCAGTGCTCTCGGAACCAGTACTAGGGACTCGGTTCTCCTCTATCTTCGTAAGAGATATTCCATTTCTTTGGAAGAGGCTCCTCAGAGGATGGATGAGTTCCTCCAAGCACTCCGCGCTCTACTTGGATACGGAGCGAGGGTGATCGAAAAATTAGCGATCGCTAGATTAGTGGAAACGAATGAGGTCTCCCTCGCCGAAGCGAGAGGGAGAAGTCTAGCCGAGATTGTAAATCTTTCAAGTAAGGCACGCGGCAAGATTTGACCCGTCAGCCTGAGAAACGTTCAGTGCGACACGAACTTTTACTCAGAGAGTTCTCCCGAACGCCCAGCAACCTCTGAAATTCGCTGATCTATTGTTACGAGATCATAGCTCTATCTCAGCTCAATTGTTTCTCTCGAGCATTCACAGGTAATTCGAAGAGTATGTCTGCGCCCAGGTGACGGGGCTTTCTTTTCGGGTTCAGGCTGACGGTTTTGCCTGACTTTCAAATCGTTTTGCGAGCCCAAAGACCCCGAAGAACAGAAGCGCTCCCGCTATCGCTGTGACCGCCGAACTGAGGATAGTTGTGGTGGCGCCGACCGAGCTCACCAGATTAGCTATTTGGTCGGCTGGCAGTGAAAGTGTCAGAGCCAAGCCCACCACGCTTTGAATCGTCAGCAACGAGAACGCCGCAATTATCAAAGTCCAGGCACGAAAAGACCCCGTTATTCTCGTCACCTTGTATGCGTAGAATACTACCCCAGCCTGAAAGATGAGTTCTATAACAGCGACGAAATAGAGCGTTGGTAAGACGATAGGATCTAGCATTCTTGTTACCGTCTCACTTTCGTTTCTCCGCGGCCCCGCGGAAGAGATCCATGAATTTCTCTGATGCAACCCTTCGCGGCGAGCCAGTGATTACTCCTTCGTAGTTCATGAACGCGGATTCTATCTTGATTCCTGTCGGAGTTATCTCAAACTCTCTAAGCGACTTGTCATGATCGCTACCCCTCATCTTCAAGATCACCAAGGCCTTCCGCATCGAGGATTCAATCTCCACAGGTTTCAGTGCAACTATGCAGTCCACCAAGAAGCTCAATCCTACATCAGTCACAGAGAAGGACCCTCCGGCCATTTGCGGAGACTCCCAAATCATCAATGAGCTTATGCCCTTAGTTTTGAGGTGCATGATCAGCCGGTAAGCCTCTCTCCTCAGCTCGCTCTCCTTCACGAACATGGCAAGATGGCTCAACGAGTCCACGACTATTCGTTTGGGCTGGATGTCTCGGAAGGACTCGTCGAGTAGACTCTCTCCCTCTGATTCAAGCAGCAGGTTTGGAGATGTGCAGACAATTCTGAACTTGCTTTCTTCCTCCAGCTTCCGAAGATCCCATCCAAGGTTTTTCGCGTCTCGGTAAATCTGGTCAGGCATTTCCTCAAAGGTTACGTAGAGCCCAGCTTCCCCAAGTTTCACACCGTTAACCAAGTACTGGAGGGCGAGCGTTGTCTTTCCACAACCAGCGCTCCCGGCGACCATCACTGCATCACCTTTCATGAATCCGCCACGTAGCATCTCGTCCAACTCAACTATTCCTGTCCGGACCCTCCTACCTTCTCCGGCCTTTCCAGTGAAGAACTGGTCGAATCCAGAGACTCCTGTCCTAGAACTTGGTGTGGTCAATTTTCTCGACTCCCTCCAGATTTCTCAGATGCTTGGCGATAGCGTCCAAGACTTCCCTGTCCCTCTCGCGGTCCAGAAGTAAGACCTCTGAACGACCTACCCTCCTTGTCTTTAGGATACCCAGATTCACAAGACCTCGGATGTCTTCTTCGATCGCATTCCCTGTTCTTCCAATGCGACGTGCGACAGCATCGAGTGTGTCGATGAGTCCTGGGTTTCGGTGGAACAATACCAGTAGGTCTCCCGTGATCTCGGAGGCGAGGAGCGTTTCTAGCATCTGCGCAGCGCTCATTTTGTTTGAGCCTCCATTGCGCAGGCTTCTTTTGCTCTCTCAAGGGCTTCGCCATAATCGAAGGGTTCTTGAGAATTGTATGGAATATTCAGCTTCCGGAACAGATCTTTGACGATGACTTTCTCAAGGACAATTGCGCCGTTGCCGAAGACTGTTTGTAGCTTCCTATGGAACTCCTTGGGAGCGGTTGCTTCATTGAACAAGCCCTGGCCGTTTAGAACTCCTAGGATTGCTTGGCCTAGGGCTGCTTTCACCCCGTCACCGATGCTGAGCTGCAGCATCGAGGAGAAAGTCTTCTCTTGGGCCAGCTTAGAGTTGGTCCTGCTCGTTTTCCAGCTTGCTCGGAAGTCGTCCTGAGGTATGGGTGAAATGGACGAACCCATGGCTAGAGCTAGGCTCCTGCTCATTTGTTTCGTTGAGAACCTGTCCGGGCATAAACTCGTTCTAACCTAGGCCCGAGGATTTTAGTTGTTGCATCATCCGCGTCGATTGATTGAAAACCCGATAGCGAGTGCTGAAACGTAGGTTACACACGTGTAGTCGGTCTGGTCCCGGAGGTTATCATGATGGGGCAAGATGCGGTCACCTCTAGTAAAAGTGTTCAGCGCATCGCGCGAGGGATATTTTGAGTAAGCTGAGAATGGCTAGCTTTCTTGCAAGAAATGCATAAATTACCGCCACAGCCGCGGGTGCGAAGCCGGTTGAGTCAACATGGCCTCACTCATCGCATTCGTTAGCATCTTTGTGGAATCGCCGTACATGGACGATGTTGTACAGGCTCTATCTCGTCTCGACAAAGTAGTCGATCTCTACGAGGTCACCGGCGAGTTTGACATAGTCACTGTTGTCTCGGCGTCAGACATTGAGGAGTTTCGGGATGTGCTCAAGAACAAGATAATGAAGGTCAAGGGCGTGAAGAGCACCGTCAGCTCGATTGTTCTAAAAACCCACAAAGGTTCCGGGTCCAACGGCGACATCTTGAACTCGACCTCGGCTGTAGCAGCTTCCTTCAGTCACCGGAAATAGATTAACCTCCAAGCGAGCTCTGAGGCCGTGCCATGGAGGCGGTTAGCGGCTGATCGACCCGAGCAATTTATTCATACTCATCACAATTCTGGTCACAGCCATCCTATCGGCCCGCCTCCTCTCCCCACACATTGCTAGAGTATTCACCCTAGCACCTAGTCGCCTCGACAAGATACTCAACCCTGTCGAACGAGAAATCTATCGACTCGTGGGCGTTGTTCCAGCTCGCGGCATGAACTGGAAAGAATACTTTCTCGCCGCTCTCATTGTCAATATTTTCCAGATGGCAATCGCATTTGTAATATTCTCATTTCAAGGCGTTCTTCCATTGAACCCTCAAGGGTTTCCTGGTCTCTCATGGGACCTTGCATTCATGCAGGTCATCAGCTTCGCCACCAACACCAACTTGCAACACTACAATGGAGAAGGGAATTGCATTCAACTCCCGAATTGCAGTAATCTAACCGGAGTTCCCGGTCTTTCCTATCTCAGCCAGATGATGGCCGTCCAGTTCTTGCAGTTCACGAGTGCAGCTACAGGAATATCCGTGGCTATCGCGATGATTCGAGGGTTCATCGTCCACTCGAAAGACTTGGGTAACTTCTACGTTGACTTTACAAGATCTCTGACAAGAATACTGCTCCCTTTATGTTTCGTGGCTTCCCTGATATTCGTCGGCCTAGGAGTTCCTCAGACTCTGACAGGATATCAGAGCATCACGCATACGGTTGAGGGTGCGACCCAGACAATCCTGGTCGGACCAGTCGCCTCCCTTGTCAGCATTATGCAACTAGGCACAAACGGCGGAGGATACTTTGGAGCGAACTCTGCCTATCCACTCCAAAACCCGAATCCTGCATCTAACATATTCCAGATCTTCTTGATGCTACTTATTCCCACGTCACTCTGTTTCGTATTCGGCCAGTTGATAGGCAAGAAGCGGGAAAGTCGTCCAATACTCTGGGGTGCCTATGCGCTCTTTGCGCTGGATCTCCTGATCGCCTTCACCCCCAGTTTTCCAGTTGTGGGTCCGGGAATGGAAGTCCGGTTTGGTGGCTTCTTTTCGGTTTTCTGGACCGTTGTCACAACAGCAGTGACCACAGGCTCAGTCAACACATCCCTATCGAGCGTGAACCCTCTGGTCATACTTTCCGCGTTCAATGGAATGCTGATCCAAGCAACCCCTGGTGGAAAGGGAGTTGGGGTGATGTACATGGTCATGTTCATCGTTCTCACAGTCTTCATCGTCGGCCTCATGTCCGGCCGAACGCCAGAGTACTTGGGAATGAAAATAACTGCGCGGGACGTTAAGCTGGTGATGATCGCGTTTCTGGTCCACCCAGTCATCATCCTCATCCCGACGGTCCTTGCCTTTTCAACTGGGGCTGCGAGCGCGATTGGCGTTGGGACGAACTCGGTAGGGTTCACCCAGATATTCTACGAGTTTACTTCCGCGGCGGCCAACAATGGAAGCGACTTTCTCGGAGCATCCGCAAACACTCCATTCTTCAATGTCTCAACAGGCATTGTCATGTTGTTGGGGCGTTTCGCGCCCATCGGACTACTACTCGCTCTAGGGGGATCTATGATCAATAGAAAGAGACTCACAACAAATGTCGGTGTGAGGACAGACAGCTTTCTCTTCTCAATCGTCATTGTGGGAAGCATACTTGTCCTCGTCCTTCTCACCTTCTTCCCGTTTCTCGCGCTGGGCCCGATTCGAGAGTTCTTCCAAGGACGTGTAAACGGATTCTAGGGAAGAACAATGGCGACAAGATTCAGCAGAATGCTGTTGGTCCGACGACCGGCGCTGGTTTCGAGGAGAGTGTTTATCGATTCGCTTGTTCGCCTGAACCCGCTTAGACTGATCACAAACCCGGTAATGTTGATCGTGGAGATCACCTTCCTCATCGTGGCAGCCATGGCACTCTACCCCGAAGGATTTCCCAGGTTTGCAACCCCCTCCCTCCAGTCATTCTACGGGGAGGTTGCCTTGATTCTCCTGATCACTGTCTGGTTCAGCACTTTGTCCGATGCGCTCGCAGAGAGTCAGGCGAAGAATACTGCGAACAGCCTTCGAAGACTCGAGATGGAGGTATCCAGCAAGAGAATTCTCATGGAAGAAGGTTCTAGACGAATCGTTCCTACTCCCTCAAGAGAGCTTCGCAAGGGTGACCTTATTCTTCTCGAGAAGAGTGACACTGTTCCCATTGACGCACAGGTCCTTGAGGGAATCGCGATGGTTGACGAGTCTCTCCTAACAGGAGAGTCAACTGCGGTTCGAAAGGCACCGGGAGATGATGTCATCGGAGGCTCGCAGGTTCTCAGCGACACGCTTACGGCGAAGGTGACGGTCAACCCTGATGAGACGTTCATCAACCAAATGATTAGAATGGTTGAGTCCTCCAAGAGGCCCAGGACCCCGAACGAGCAAGCAGTAACAATTGTCCTGATCGGACTCACGGCGATTTTTACGATCCTTATCGGGGCTCTGCTAGGCGTGTCTCTGGTTCTGAGTCTCGCAGCGGACCTTTCGGTCCTGATAGCGCTCTACGTCTGCCTCTTGCCTACGACGATAGGAGCACTTCTACCCTCGATAGGATTGTCCGGCATTTCCAGGCTCTATAGGGAAAAGATAGTTGCTAAGTCTGGTCGGGCAGTCGAGACAGCGGGAGATACTGATGTTATTCTTCTCGACAAAACCGGGACCATCACAATCGGTAACAGGCAGGCGGTCGAATTTCTACCATTCCCCGGATTCACCGAGAAAGATGTGGGTGAAGCCGCCTTCCTAGCTTCGTGGCATGATGACACTCCCGAGGGTAGAAGCCTGATCAGGCTGGCCTACGAGAATGGGTTCGTTCCAAAGGAAATGAACGCTCTCGATGCATCTGAGGTGTACGAGTTCAGCGCGAGCACCCGCACTAGTGGTGTCAAACTGGCTGGAGGTACCGGGTTCATGTTGCCAAAGAGCGGGGGGACTGGCCGAGAGAGGGGAAGGCTGAGGAGAAAATTTGAACCCCACGTGGAAGGCGGCGTCCCGATCGGATCTGACGAGATAGAAATCATCAAAGGGGCTCCTGATGCCGTCAAGAAAATTGTAAAATCTGTTCCCGCTGACTACGACAAGATCGTTCAGTACATTTCTGCAGCTGGAGACACCGCTCTGGCGCTTTCGAGAAATCGAGAGGCGATCGGGATTGTAAGGTTGAGAGACGTTCTCAAGCCCGATATCAGGGAAAAGATCATGGCGGTCAAGGTGATGGGCATCAGGCCGGTTATGATAACCGGCGATCAACCACTCACTGCCAAGAGCATAGCGGCGGAGGTGGGAATTGACGAGTACCAACCGGAGGCGAAACCTGAGGACAAGTATCACATCGTCAAGCGGGAACAGGCCGATACTAGAATTGTTGCAATGATAGGGGACGGGACCAATGATGCCCCTGCCTTAGCAATGGCCGACGTAGGTTTGGCGATGAACTCTGGGACCCAAGCGGCGAAGGAGGCCGCTAACATGGTTGATCTCGAGTCGAACCCGGCCAAGATCATCGAAGTCGTGATGCTTGGAAAACAATTGCTTATGACCCGAGGCGCCGTGACTACATTTAGTATCGCGAACGATGTAGCGAAATATTTCGCGATCATGCCCGTCTTGTTTGCATCAACCATCCCAGAGCTGAAGGCGTTGAATGTTCTCGGGCTTGGGCTGAACACTGCCGTTCTCTCGGCCCTTATCTTCAACGCGATCATCATTCCCCTCTTGATTCCCCTAGCGATGAGAGGTGTCACGTTCAAGCCCTCGGGAACCATGACCCTTTTCCTGAAAAACACGGTGATCTATGGAGTTGGTGGAGTTATCATCCCCTTTGTAGGAATCAAGCTGATAGACGTGGGAATATCGCTGCTCTAGGAGAGAAAAACCCATGATGAAAGTTAGGCGCGAACTCCGGCGAAATTATGGCCCTGCAATAAGATTGGCATTAATATCGCTGATTCTCTGCGGGCTCGTGTTTCCCCTCGTCATAACGGGCTTTGCCCAGCTAATCTTTCCATCCCAGGCAAATGGAAGCTTAGTTCAGTTTCACGGTAAGACCGTGGGCTCAAATCTTATCGCGCAGAATTTCAGCATGCCGATCTTCTTTCATCCCCGAAACGATTCTGCCTCGGGGGTGGACCCTGACATCACAGTCCAGGACGCCTATTCTCAGATCCCGAGGATAAGCTCTGCCACCGGCATTTCAGTGGACGGGCTACAACAAATCGTCAACCAGAACGAGGAGGGCACGTTTTGGACCTTCGGCACTCCGTACGTTAATGTTCTAAGGCTAAACCTAGCTCTCATCAAATCGGGCAGTTCAGCTTACAACAGTTTCTCGTAGTTTCGGACTCAAGCCTCGGATGAGATTGTTTACTCGATGAAGGATTAGGGAATCGCTGTGACAGAAACCCGGTTTCCTCAGATAGCTCCCGAGCTTGACCTCACAAACCTTTTCGGATTCGTTTCGGCACATCCGTTGAGGGTTGTCATACGGTACTTAGGTTTCCGTCTCTAAAGTTAACTGCAAAAATCGTCACCTTGATCATACTTTCGACCGGTTCTTGGATATTCTCGCATGCCCAGTCCTCAACTGCCTCTCCAGTGACAACGATCCTAACCGGTCTCAGTTTCCCCCTCTCTCTGAACTTTGCCCCTGACGGACGCATTTTCTTCAACGAAAAAAACACAGGCAACGTACGTGTCATTCAACAGAATGGATCACTTTTGTCAACTCCCTTCGCTACCATTTCGCCAATATTCACGGACGGCGAGTCGGGACTATTGGGCATAGCTTTGGATCCATCCTTCACCACCAACGGGTATCTCTACTTCTACCATACCTATCGTGACAGCCAATCCTACACACACGGTCACATCGTCCGCTACACAGCAGCAGGTAACATTGGGACGAGCCCGACGAACATCTTCGATGTCGTAAGCGGTGCTCCGAACACTCCTCCTTATCATAACGGTGGCTACATCAAGTTTGGACCTGATGGCAAACTATACGCACAGGTCGGCGAATTCCACGAAGGTTCGCCAGCACAAGACCCATCGTCCACAACTGGTAAGATGCTTCGCATGAACTCCGACGGGTCCGTTCCTTCCGACAACCCCTTCCCCGGAAGCCTTGTCTATGCTTTGGGCATCCGGAATGCTTTCGGCTTTGACTTTGACGCGTCAAATGACAGACTCATTGCCACCGAGGCGGGTCCAAGCAGCGATGATGAGATCAACATCATCGTTAAGGGCGGAAACTATGGTTGGCCGACGTGCCTCGGAGTATGCCACAACCCGTCATTCATAGATCCAATCGTCAACTTCAATCCAGTCGTCACACCCACCGGGATCGCGACAGTTGCTCCCAACGTCTATTATTTTGGCGAATGGAACACGGGGAACACGGGAAACCTCGAACGCCTTGAACTCTCTATGAACGGATCAGTAGTTTCAATGAGCCAGGTTTACATGCAAAGCGGAGGAATTATCGGGGTTGAAAAGGGACCCAATGGGAAACTGTACTTCACCTCTCCAAACGGAATCTACACTTACGACATTCAATCGCCAGTCTCACCGATGCCCAATTCCCTTTCCATAATCCTCGCGATCACTGTGTCAATAATCGCAACGGCAGTGTTAGGCTATTTGGCGATCCGTTATCGGGGCAGACACTCCGCTCAACCTGTTGCTAGAACGCAACAGGATCCATGACAGTTCGGCTCCTCTCGAAATGAAATTAGTGGGTAGCAGCTACATGAGCTTCTGGTATAGCACGAAGTATGCTGTTGCCATGAAGACGAAGCTTAGCAGCATGCCGAACCCTAGAAAGCCGTATGCTCGGCTGGGCCGGTATGCGTTGCGTGTGCTCGTGAACATCATGTACAACCCTACGATTCCCAGAGCATAGAGCAGGGCCACGAACACTCCTTCGGCCGGAGTCTGGTTGTTGATGTCGTGAGGATAGACAAAGCCGAGACCTTGCTGGACGTTCAAGAGACTCACCGAGGTGCCGGCGCCGACTAAGATGAAAAGTCCGCCAGCGAGGACAAAGACGGTGAAGGCGAGGATCAGGAAGGAGGCTACAGGCAACGAGGACTAGACTTGCTCTCATCGACTCTGAGGATTACCGTCGTCGTCGGATTCCCCTTCATTGCTTCACCTGAGAGCCCTTGCGCCTCAGAGACACATAGTCTCTTTTCGGCAGGGAACGGTCGAACCTCAACCGCCCCCTCACGCCCGTAGCGTGGTAGCTTGGCCCATTGCACGGCAAGGATTTTACAGTGGCCAACCAACCGGCTATCCCGGTCTAGACCCGTCACCTGGTCGGAGTCACTCCCCTCATCCCAGTGTGACAAGCTCATACGACGACCGCCTAACAGTGCAATGGGCCGCATCGTGAACATAACAGTTAGAGAGGACCGAAGCTACCACCAAACAACAACGGAAGAGTTGACAGAGCCTGCTTTCCCAAATTGCATGCGCGAGTCTGAAACCGTTTTTATAGCGCGTTTGGTCATGAGCCCTCGCGAGGCTTCCGCACCGATTTGTGTCCGCAGAGAATTTTGTGCTCCAAGTGCGGCGAACTCCTCTACACTGGGCTTGAGCTGGAGACCCCTGGCGAGATCATTCAGCGCAACGGAGGCTACTGTCCAAAGTGCGGTAAGAAGCTGGGGTTTGACACTGAAAACTTGAAGATTATTCCAGAGACCCCTGTTCCTGGTCCCTAGTTCCCTCGCATTCTTTTTTCTACCAGCACTCAATTACCGGGCAGATCACGAGAAGTCAGGCATTGGCAAGAAGAACCCAAGTCTACGAGTACCATAGAAAGCATGGTAACATCGTCGAGTATGCGGGCTTTGACCTTCCAGTCTGGTTCGAAGGCATAATCCCGGAATGCCGTAGTGTTAGAAACAACTGTGGAATATTCGATGTCTCCCACATGGGACGAGTTCTAGTGGAAGGAAAAGGCGCCGAGTCATTCCTCAACAATCTCACCACGAACGACGTGTCTAAGCTTGCCGTCGGAAGAGGACAGTATTCTCTCTTTTGCAATGCTAAGGGAGGAATTATGGATGATCTGACCGTCTTCAGAATCGGTAGCGTGCGGTATCTTGTTGTCTACAACGCCGGGAACCGTGACAAGAACTGGAACTGGCTTCTCAAAAACAAGACACGAACCGATGTGACCATTTCCGATGTTTCTGATGATGTTGCCATGTTCGCAGTTCAGGGTCCTCGCGCCGGGACGGTCCTCTGGAACCTGTCCGGTGTCAAGCTCGACGAAGTGGAAAAGTACGGGACGAAGGATGCGAAGGTTGCAGGGATTCCGTGCCTCCTGACACGTAGCGGATACACGGGTGAGGATGGTTTCGAGATCTACGTGTGGAATACCAGCGTGAAGGAACCATCAAGTGCGATGAGGGTCTGGGAGAAACTCTTGTTGGGTGGTAGAGAAGTCGGGATTTCTCCGGTCGGGTTGGGTGCGAGAGACGTTTTGAGACTTGAGGCGGGAATGTGTCTCTATGGGAATGATATTGATGAGAACACTTCCCCGGTTGAGGCGAGGCTCAACTGGGTTGTGCGTTTGGATAAGCCGGATTTTGTGGGTAAAGATGCGATCATACGCTTGAAGGAAAGAGGACCCAGCCGAGTGAGAGCTGGTTTCAAGATGAAGGAAAAAGGGATTCCGCGG
The DNA here is from genome assembly GCA_005884605.1 of Candidatus Bathyarchaeota archaeon. The sequence goes on along the minus strand of VBBE01000036.1, from coordinate 8,108 downwards.
CAAGGCCAGCACACTTTTGTGGATGCCGATGTGGTTGGCAAGGTGTCTAGCGGAACATTTTCTCCTACTCTCAGTCTTGGGATTGGAATGGGCTACGTCCCACCGTCTTTAGCCGCGATCGGAGAGAGATTCAGTGTTGGAATCAGAGATCGGAGGGTCCAAGCCGAAGTCGTCAAGCTTCCTTTCTACCAACGGCGATCAGAGGATCAGGTTGTGGTGCTTGGTGAAGAGATGGGATTGAAAGATTTCAGGAAAAAGTATAGCCCGTCTAGTCAGGCCACGGTCGCGACCGCAACCCATTGAGTCGATGGCGCGCTATTTCTCGAGGCCGTAGAATGTTTGTTCGAGCAGTTAGGCGGATTATGGTTTAGCCGGCCACTTCGAAGCTTCGGGCTTTGAGCTGGTCGCATTCGTGTAGCGTGCTGTGCTTTTCGCACAGGTCTCTGCTGCAGTGGGGGCAGTTTTCTACTGCTAATTTTTGGCAGTCGGTGCATACTGCGCCCCATACCAGTGCCATTTTTCATCTCTCCGGGAGTTCTCACCGTATTAGCGATCGTTACTAAAGCCGTTTGGACATTTCCTACTCAAAAAGATAAGTAAACCGGTACCTAACCTACAGGGACAAGTCTAACCGGGACAGATATTATCTGTAATCTTTCTTTACGAATAAAGGCTAACGTCGAGGCTTCTCTTTCTTCCCCTTCAACAACGCGTCAAGACTGACACCGTTGACCGTGAAAACACGATAACGCGTTCCCGGAAGGTCACCGTACGCTTTGCCCTCGGCACCACCAATGCCTTCGATCTCAACCTCGTCATGTTCGTCTATGAAGTTCAACGCCCCATCACCCGGAAGAAAAGCCGTCACAGTCTTTCCATTCTTAATGATCTGGGCCCTCACACATTTCCGAACTGCGCTGTTGGGCTGGCGGCATTCCACCCCAACCTTCTCTAGTACGATGGCTTTTCCCTGTGGCGCTCCTTGAAGCGGGTCGGATTTGTAATCCAATCCAAGCATTCGTCGCTTGTAGGGTGCATAGGCCCACCTGAACTCTTTCCGTCTCTTCCGGAGTTTCTGGGCTGCGAACAGCCCCCTAGACGCCTTAGCCATTCATTCACCGATTGGGGAGGCAAACGACTAGCTAGGTTGCTTTTTAGATTGACGGCAACCGGTTTCAGAGAGAATCGTCCCCTGTCAGGCAGGGAAAGACTCTGTTCTTGGTGAATCTGTGTCAATGCCGACGAGGCAACCTTAATTCTGAGAACCACTTGAGCGAAATGAGACATGGAGAAGAGAGAAACTATCGATGGAGTCTTGGTGGATTTCAAGGAAGATATTCTTATCATATCTCAAGAAGCCACGCCTGATCCCAAGTCGAACTTTCATTACACTCATGAGGCCCTGACCTTCAAATCAGCTTGTAAGGGGAAGATGCACGTCTTTGAGACCGAGAGCGCGCCACGAGCTTTGTGCCAAGTCCTCAGTTATCGGTGCGGACACGAATAGTCACTCAATCGTAGGTTGTCCTCTAGCTCGGATAACGGCTAGACGCCAAGAGAACTCGGTTATCTGGTCAGTCCAGACCGAGTAATCGCCCAGAATAAGCCCTGATCCGGAATCTGAAAGATCAGTCAAGCATTCGCTCCAAATTGTTCAGGAAGGATCTAGATTTCCGGTATCACGGATTTTCAAATAGCCCGTCTCGTGCCCTGAATCGCAATGTCCGCCCATTATCCATCCCAGACAGGAAATCTTGTCTAGAAAACAGATGGGGGGATAAGAGCAGAACACCTCGAGACGCCAGAGCGTCGAGAGGAAAAAATTGGGAGATTCCTACTACCTATCTCAATCGAGACGTTTACTGCACAACTACGTGGTCGATGTCGAAGTATCTCTTCACAAGTAAACGTGTCTTGTCGATAGTCCGGCCGTTCTTTCCGATAGCGATCGCCTTATCCTGAGCGTCCACCTCGACAACCACGATTTTCTTGTCCGGCCTTTCTGTTACTCGGATCTCTTTGATCCTTGCTGGCGAGAGGCTGTTCCGGATCAAGCCTTCAGGGGTCTCCGCATACTCCACGACCTCGATCTGCCGGCTTGTCATGCGACGCAGCTGGTTGATGTTCTTTCCTCCCTTTCCGATCGCGAGTCCCATGTCGCCGGGCTTTGCTACGAAGATGATGCGTCCGAGCTTCTCGTCGATCAAGCAGTCTTGGACGGTGGCGCCTGTGGTGGTCTCGAAGAGGGCCATGTACTTCATTTCTTCACTAGTCAGCTTGATCTTGGGCTGAAGCATCACTTGTTCTAAATCCTCCAAATGAAATGATGAAAAATATTCCTTGCATTCCCGAGTGAACGGTTCCACTCACGGATTAAACAATGCACGTTTACTTGCAGTCTCATGCCTTTCCACCAAATGTGGCTAGGAACCTGTTGAACCCTGCCCCGTCCTGCAATTCCAAGAAGGTCGACTTGAAAGCGTGGCCTTCCAGTCTGTCCTCTATAGAGATAACCATCTCCCTTCAAAACCCCAGCAAGATAAGCAATATTACTCATTATTCTTCTCAGCCAGCTTCAAGACCTCTGAATCACCGGGTTCTTTAACGACCATTGATGCGACTGGGAAGGGTTTCTCGCAGAGCGCTCCCAGGTCGAGGCTGCTGCCTTGGAAGACGTAGACTGGAACCTCGGACTGTTCCGCGTCATATACGATGTTCTCGCGAAAATCTGTTGGGCAATTGCTTGCGAGGATCAAGAGCTTTGCTCTCCCGAGGGAGGCGCTGGAGAGAGTGATCTTGCTTCCGAACTCGACCTTGCCGGTCTTAACGGCCATCCGGATCTGTTTGTTCACGTCCAACTGGTTCTACTTGCTCCCTTTCCGGGACATTGACATTGATACTTCTATGAGGCCTGTGCCCATTGGTACTTGTTGACCGACGATCACGTTTTCCGCGACGCCCCTTAGAGTGTCTACGATGCCCTTGACTGCAGCATCTACGATCGTGGGTATTGTGATCTCGAAGGCTGCCTTGGCAAGAGTGCTTGCTTTCTCCCCGCTGACACCGTGGCGTCCGACTTGCAGGACTTCGCCTGATGAGGTCATCATATCTGCCACCAGCATCACGTGTCGGATGTCCACATCTAGACCCTGTTCCTCCAGTACTCCTAGCGCTTCCTTGATTATTACGTTGCGGGCTGCTTCGATCCCGAGGACGACGGCTGTCTCGTTAATGTTATTGCTCACTGTCCGGCTTGTGTCAACGCCCGGGACTTCGAAGGCCAAAGCGAGGCTTGATCCTTCCGTCCGGACTATCCATTCTCCTTTTTCCTCGATAACAAGAGCTCTTCGGACCGCGGGCAAGCCTTTGACGTGATGGACCAGGAGTTTGCTGGCTAGGCGCCTGAACTGGGGGATCTCAAGCTCCTTCGACTTGATTTCTACATGGTATCCTTCGACTTTCACCTCGCAGTTCGGCGGTTTCACCGCATCTCGTACATCCTGGACTGTAATCTCTCTCTCCCGCATTGCTTGCGGGTTCAGCTTCACATCAATTCTCATCCGTGTGACATCGGATTCGAATGAGCTAGCAATATCCTCTAACGTAGCATGAGTGAGCTGTGTTGCTACCTCCTGGGCTTTCTCTCTGCTCGCCCGGTGTTTCGCATCCAAGAACACGGTCATGTTTGGGGTTGAGGGGATTTTGCGTGCGTCCACGATCTCAATGAGTCTTGGAAGTCCCAAGGTCACGTTTTGCTCTCGGACTCCGGCGAAGTGGAAGGTTCTGAGCGTCATCTGCGTACCAGGTTCGCCGATGGATTGTGCGGAAACGATTCCTGCCGCCTCGCCCGGCTCGACCAAAGCGCGTTTGTAATTCTCTATGGCCTCCAACACTGTCTCGTCAACAGCAGGCTTAGGCAGTTTCGCGTTTATCAGGCTCTGACGCAGCTTGTTGAGTATCAAGGGCGAGAGAGTATTGTTCGCCTTGTCCACCTCATCCTCGACGTATTCCTTGGTCGCGGCCGTTCCCTTCTTCATAGTAAGCCGGATGCGTTCTATGAGTCGATCGATGTTTACAGCCTTGCCGTGATCGCTCTTCGCCGTGTCCACACCATCCTCCCCGTAACGGACCTGGATTATGTTGCCCCGGGAATCCCTGACGGTTGAATCATATTCGACCCTGAGATGCTCCAGGGCGTTGATTAGGCGTCGTTGCATGTATCCGCTCTGCTGGGTCCGGACCGCCGTATCCACCAGTCCTTCTCTTCCTCCCATTGCATGGAAGAAAAATTCGATGGGTTCAAGCCCGTCTCGGTAAGAATTGTAGACGAATCCTCGAGCCGCCGCCCCAGCGTCTCCAGGTTTGAAAAATGATAATGCTCTCCCACGATATCCCCTTAGGATTCTTTTTCCTCGAATCGATTGTTGGCCGACGCTTGCGGTCATCTGGGATATGTTGAGCGTTGAGCCTCGGGCTCCTGCCCTGCTCATGATCACCCCACTGTTGTCCATCTGGAAGTACTGGTCGGCGAACTCACCCGCCACATCTCGCGCTCTAGAAAGCTCGTTCATGATGTAGAGCTCCAAAGATTCTTCCAATGACTGCCCCGGCAACCGTTCTAGCGTCTCTTTGCGGTAGCTGTCGATGTACTCGTTGACCTTCTCCTCCGCCTTGGCGATGGCTTTAGCGATCTTTTCCTTGGTGGCCGCGGGAATCTCGAGTTCGTCGAACGCGTATGTGAACCCTCGAAGAACCATGTATCGATCGAGAAGTTTTGTGACCGCGTTGAGGAACGTTCTTGCATCTTCCGCTCCATAGTCCTTAACTATACGGTGGAAGAGGCTCTCTGATTTTTCGGCACCGATAGACGCCTTGTCGATCACTCCTTGCTCAAGGACGCCATCTTTGATCACGATGAAGGCATCGTACGGGCAGTCGTGAAGAACTCCCTTGTCGCAGTCCGCGCACTTGTAGTAGCTTGACAGGTTGGATTTCGACACGAAATTGAAGCCTTTGGGGATGACGATGCTGAAGATCTGTTTGCCGGTCCATTTCTCTTCAGGTTTTGTCACTGCCGGTCCGGGCATAGGTCCCTCGAAGCCGGCAGCCGCCAGTAACTTCGAAACAGTTGGACGATCCAGAAGTGTTGACTTCTGTGTTAGAAGGAAGGCTGCGGTCAGTGAGTCTCGGATCGCTCCGATGATCGGTCCTCCGTATCTTGGGGAGAGGATCTGGTCCTGGACCTGCATGAGGAGGCGGGCCTCGGTCCGGGCCTCTTCGCCTTGTGGAACGTGGAGGTTCATCTCGTCACCGTCAAAGTCCGCGTTGTAGGGCGGACAGACGGTTGGGTTGAGCCTGAAGGTCTTGTAGGGGAGGACTCGGACGCGGTGTGCCATGATGGACATTCTGTGTAGGCTCGGTTGCCTGTTGAAGAGCACAATATCGCCATCTCTGAGATGTCTCTCGACCACGAAGCCGGGCTGGAGCGCTTCCGCGACAACTTTTCTATCTGTAACGAATTCGAGCCGGACCCGTCGGCCATCGGGACGGACAATGTATAGTGACCCTGGATAAGTGTCAGGGCCGTTGCTGATGAGTCGCTTCATCTCTTCGAGATTGTAGTCAGTGGCCTTCTCAGGAATCGTTAGGCGGCTTGCAACATCGAGGGGTACTCCTACTTCATTGATGTCTAGGTTCGGGTCGGGAGATACGACTGTTCGGGCTGAAAAATCAACTCGTTTGCCCGATAGGTTGCCTCTGAATCTTCCCTCTTTTCCTTTCAGTCGCTGAACGAGGGTCTTCAAGGCCCTTCCAGACCTGTGTCTCGCAGGGGGCAGGCCTGAAACCTCGTTGTCAAAGTATGTGGTTACGTGGTATTGGAGCAGTTCGTGGAGTTCTTGAATGATGTTGATGGGAACTCCGGATTCAAGCGCCTCTCGCAATTTCTGGTTGATCCTTATGATGTCGACGAGCTTGTGAGTCAGATCGTCCTCCGACCTGATGCCGGACTCTAGAGTTATCGAGGGTCTGACCGAGACGGGAGGGACGGGCATGACTTGAAGGACAGCCCACTCGGGCCGTGCGGCTTTGGGATCCATTCCGAGAAGAATCAAGTCATCGTCAGGAATTCTCTCAAGCCTCTCTCGGACCGTACTGGGGGTCAATCGCACCGCGCCTCCCTCGGCCACAATCTCGTGGAAGGTGGTGGGCTTGCCATGTTCGATTGGGTACTGTCTTTGCCCACAGTGAGGACACTGTTGGGCCTTCTTGGCGTCTTTGATGATCTCGTCCAGGAAGGCGTCAGGTACGGTGTTTAGGCGTAGTTTGAGATCGGCGTGGCGTACTTTGAATTTCTCGATCTTCTCTTCACTCAGCAGTATTCTGCCACAGTTTCGGCAGGTAATTGAGAGGAGTCGATGAATGAGTTTTGCGAAGCTGACATGGATAACAGGTTCTGCCAGCTCAATGTGGCCAAAGTGTCCGGGGCAAGCGGAGGCGGTGTTGCCGCAGGTCTTGCATTTTTGGCGGGGTTCAAGGGTCCCGAGCCTGCCGTCCATCAGTCCGGATACAATCGGGACTCCGTCCTCATCGTAGGTGTCCGCAGCCTGAACCTCCACCGCCGATAGTTTTCGAAGCTCTGAGGGTGATAATAGTGTGAATCGGATGCTCTGGATTACCTTGTGAGCTTCTTCCATTGTCGCGAGAGACATCGCTATGCTCTCTCTTCCAAGTTCAGTCGTGGTGCGATTCCGAGAGCCATCAGCTCTTGGACTAGGAGTTTGAACGCGTAGGATATTGCGACAGGGGAAATGACGGCTTTCTCAGCGTCGATGCGACAGATGTACTTGTTTTGCTTGATATCGTGATATGCGAGAGTGCCGCATGTCTCGCAAACGTAGGCGATGTATTTGTCAGATTCTTCTAGTAGCCTGTCTCGAAGTAGAGCGGATGCGCCGTGTCCGATGAGGCAGTCTCGTTCCATTTCTCCAAATCGTAATCCTCCTCCTCTGGCTCTGCCCTCGGTGGGTTGACGTGTGAGCATTTGGACTTGGCCTCTGGCTCGGGCGTGCATCTTGTCGGCTACCATATGGTGGAGTTTCTGGTAGTAGACGACGCCTATGAACAGGTCTGCGGCGAGCCGTTCACCCGTAATCCCGTTGTAGAGGGGTTCTCGTCCACTCTTCTCGAAGCCGAGTTTGGTCAACATGTCGCCGATAGCTTGGGGTCCGATGTTTTCGAAGGCTGTTCCGTCCATGATTTCTCCCATTTGGGATGCGAGTTTTCCGCCAAGTGTTTCTACGAACTGGCCTATTGTCATTCTTGATGGTATGGCGTGGGGATTGATTATGACGTCTGGAACGACTCCGTCGACTGTGAAGGGCATGTCTTCTTGTGGTACAAGGAGCCCTATCACTCCTTTCTGTCCATGGCGAGAGGCGAACTTGTCGCCTAGTTCTGGGACTCGCAGGTCTCTTACCTTTACCTTGACAAGCTTGCTTCCTTCAATGGATTCGGTTACGAAGACTTGGTCGATAGTTCCCTGTTCTGAGGGTCTCATCGTGACTGAAGAGTCTCGCTTCGTAGGGCCCTTTGCTTCGAACTCGCGGTATTCCTCCATGAATCTTGGCGGGCTTGTTCGTCCAACAAGAACTGTATTGCCTGTGGCTTCAGCTTCAGGAGAGATCATTCCATCTTCTTCTATGAGTCGGTAGTAGCGGTCCCCGCGGTATCCTCTGATCCCTGCTTCCGGGATTTCAAACTTGTCCCGCAGTCCTCCGAGGTACTGTCTGCTTTCAGCTTCGTAGATTCGGTAGAAGGTTGACCGGAAGAGGCCTCTGTCGACTGAGGATTTGTTGATGATGATCGCGTCTTCCATGTTGTAGCCTTGGAAAGATAGGATCGCTACGACCACGTTTTGTCCAGAGGGACGTTCGAGATAGTTGAATACCTCCATCGGTTTCGTCTGGACGATGGGTGTTTGTGGATAGTGGAGGAGATGGGATCGAGAGTCCACCCTGGTGAAGAAGTTGGTCGAGAAAACGCCCAAGGCTTGTTTCGCCATGGCTGATTCGTAAGCGTTACGTGGAGATTGGTTGTGCTCTGGGAAC
>VBBE01000035.1 GCA_005884605.1 Candidatus Bathyarchaeota archaeon | reverse complement strand
TGATCCTTCAGGTGTCTCGTCGGGGCAGAGCCTTCCATAATGTGTTGGGTGAAGGTCTCTAGCTTCGAGGTTGGGCTGGCTACGGCTGAGGGGGGACTGCAGCCTCCGTAGATGGCTTAGAGTGCTAACAAAGTTTGTCCGGTCTAGTAACTGTGTCACTCCAATTCTTCCCCTGACCCAGTTTCCAGTGGCAATTGCGTGCTGGACTCTCTCTGTGATTATTCCAGGCCTGATCGCGTTGGCGATAGAGAATTCTATGTGCCGCCTGATGGTTATTCTCTCAAGCTGATACTTGAGATCCCGAGTGAGGTTTCGGAAGGATATTCGGAACAGTTCAGCTAGGAGGGAACCGGCTAGTTTCAGTCGTTTGTTCGCATAATGATCCTTGTCGTCGGAGGTCCGACGTCCGAGTTTGACTTCTATTATTCGAGCAGCAATTTCTGTCAGGAAGAGCCCTTTTTCCCTTCGTTCAGAGGGTAGTCTGCCCAGGTGTGGTAGGAAGTTTCGGTCCAAGACAGACTCGGCTTTCTTTAATCGGTATTCGTCCACCTGTCCTGGAGCCAAACGGTTGCCGAGATACAGAAGAGCATCGTGACTGTTGTTGGCTTCTAGCGATTTCTCGTACGAAGCTTCGAGTTCATCTTGTATGTCGGGGTCGGTGCTTACGAGCTCTGCAATCTTGGCGTCTTCCTCGAACCCGAGCGCACGCATTAGGATCATTATGGGAATGTCGCTGGGGATTCCCGGCATTGTTACGTAGGTTCCTCCGTCGCTCTTCAGGGCAACCTCGATTCGTGCCCGAAAACCAACAGTGGTAGAGAATATCTTGGCCTTGTAGGTTGGATTGACGCCAGTGTGCTCGACATCTACGAGAATCCGGTTCGCCGCGAGATCTTCCAATGCGACTATAACCCGCTCTGATCCGTTTACAATGAAGTATCCACCAGGGTCCAGTGGATCTTCTCCGACTCCAACAAGATCGTCAGGTGAGAGTTTGGAGAGCAGACAGATTCTGGATTTGAGCATGACTGGTAGGTCGCCGATGTAGACCATTTCGGGCTGACCTTCCCGCTCGCCGATCACAGGAATCATTTCCATGTGGAGCGGCGCAGCGTAGGTTAGATTCCGAATCCTAGCCTCGGCAGGATAGATTGATCTCTCTGTGCCATCTACCTCGATTACTCGGGGCGTTCCAATCTCTATCTTACCCAGTTTGATCCTTAGTGGATAATCTCCGATTTCGATGGGCAGTTCTCCGACTTCGTCTACGATTGCTTGAAGTCCTCTCTCTACGAAGTCGTTGTAGGAGTCGATGTGTTGACGAACGAGCCCACTGTCCTTGATGAACTCCTTAGACAGGTTCCAAAGTTGTTGGGTTGTTACAGCCATTTCAATTTTCTCCAAAAACTATTTTCAAAAATCTTCCACAACATATCTGTAAAAGTCGGATTCTCCTGCGGTTGCACTCTTCCGGATGACCTTGATTATGTCTCCAGGCTTCGCACCGATGGTCCTCGCCGCTGGATCGCTAGATTTTATGTATGGTAGCTGGAAGGGCTTGATGTGAAAGCGGCCTAAGATCTCTTTCGCTTCCTCAGACTTGAGGAGAACGTGTTTGGGAACAAGTTCGTGCTTGAATACGTCGTAAGAGAGTTCCTTCTCCTTGTCTTGCTTCTTTACCAATTATTAGTAGCTACCTCGGGAGCGGGGGACGGCTTAGAGTCCGACCTACCACAGGTAAAAAGTACGGCGGCCGGAAACCCGTTAATAAACCTAGGTTCTGACAAGAGATCGACGATAAAGCTCTTGCTAGCAAAAGACGAACTTCGCAAGAATCGTAAACCAACGAATCGATTGAACGATCTCTCTGGCACGGATTGGATCAAGTTCACAAAATCATGGTTCAAGCACAGCCCACCGCCCCGGGATAGAACTAAGCTCGTCCATCCTGCCGGTTTTCCCGAGACTCTTGTCAGAGAGTTTGTGGAATTCTTTACTAAACGGAACATGTGGGTGCTAGATCCTTTCTTAGGAACAGGGAGTACCCTTCTCGCGGCTAGAGCCGCCGGGCGTAACGCAGTTGGGGTTGAGATCAACCCTCGGTATGTCTCAATGGCGAGGTCGAGGCTCAAGGAGGCTCCGTCGTCTAATGAGACCCGGCAACTTGTGCTGCAGGGGGATTCTCGTGACTTGCGCGAGATATTGAGGAGAGGTGAGGTCCATGAGTTCGATTTCTGCGTTTCATCGCCCCCATACTGGAATCAGTTGAAGCGCGCAAGCCTTCGGCAACGCGACCGTGCGCAAAGGGGATTGGACACAGCCTATAGTGACGATCCGCAAGATATTGGAAATATCAATAATTATGGAGAGTTTCTGGACGCACAAAAGCGAATCTTTGATGAGGTTTACTCGGTCATGAAGGTTGGGGGATATTTGGTGGTTGTGACGAACAATGTTTTCTCAGAGGGTCGGCTTTATCCACTCGCGTTTGAAACATTGACAACCTTGGCCAAGACATGGGTCCCGAAGGACGAAAGGGTCTGGTTGCACGATGACAAGCGGTTGCTTCCACTTGGAATATACAACGCCTGGGTCGGAAACCGCTCGCACCAGTACTGCTTGGTATTTCGAAAGCAATAGTCCAGAGGGCTTAATTGATTACTTGCTATTGGATTCCGGCGGCAGCTGCTTCCATCCCCGCGTCATAGGTTTCCCCACTCTCACCCGTGTCAATGTAACGATTTTTCTTTTCCAATTGGTTATGGTTCGCAGGAGAATAGTGAGATATCTGGACCTTTCAAGAGTACGTAAAGCAGAAAAACTTGAGATTCGCCCATTGCAGTAACCGTTCTGATGAATTCGGACATGTTTGAACTCAGAGCGTTCTGTGGAGTCTGTTCGAATCATTGTTCCGCAACAAGGAGAGGATTCTCCGTGAATAATTGCTCATCCGACTCATACTACTGATGGGTAAGTAGCTCAATATGTCACTACTCTCTTCCACAGCATCGATCGACCGGAGTACGCTCCAATCATGAATAGCGTGCGCTATTTTCGCGGGCTCCGCTCGCCCGACATTATGTATAGAAGGCTGCCAGGCTGAAGCCTTGACCAAAGGGGATGCCGTAGGTTCCATCACGGGTTGTTACCGAGACGGGATCTTGGCCGTTGAGGATGATGGCTCTCAGAATCTGTAAGGGACTGTACAACCTCATGCGAATTACTGTGTAATTAATTGTAAAGAGTAACCCGTAGACGGAACCAATGGTTGGAGGGTTGACTTGGTGAGCAACTGCTGCAGAATGCACAATGCCAGGTCCGTCAGACGGGTCGCAATGGCTTGTGGTATGATTCACGCCGTTTATGCAGCTCACTATCTCAAAGACGCTCTCGCTGTAGTTAGCTTCGAGACCGTTCCCTTTTACTGACAAAGAGGTGGGACTTATCACGGACTGATTGGATTTGACCTGAATGTCCCGCCCATTGAAAGGATCCACACCGTCAGCCTTTACTTGTACCGTAATGACTGTACTCGAAGAGTCTGCTACCGTTGTTGGATGATTGACGTAGACGAGTCCTGCGGCATTGGCAGAGTGAAAAATGCCGGGTGAAATCGATACTAGCGATGCTAGAGAAGGCACGATAAGTATGGTGCTCAACCGCCGCGATGCGGCAGCCCTATCATATGGTGAGATGACTAGTCACTCCCTCCGCCCCGCGGGCCGTGTCATTGCACCAGACATAAGAGGTCTTACTGAGTTAGGGGTTGGGGTCTTGAGCTTGGTTTCAACTCTTGCTTATTTGGGAACCTCACCAAAAGTCGTGTGCTGTTTTGAAAGTGATCTTGTGTTGTTGAACAGTTATTTAGACTAGCAATTTGTCTCAGTTTGGTCAGCCGGGGTCGCCTAGCCTGGTAGGGCGTCGGATTGCTAAGCCATATCGTTGGTTGCAAAGATCCGATGGGCCTTAGGCCCTCGTGGGTTCAAATCCCACCCCCGGCGCCACTACGAATGCATGCTCGTTCCGTTCCTAGCTTCTAGATTCGTCTTTAATCCGCTAAACTAACACTCAGCCACCTTGCGCGAAGGTAATTCAGAAGGTAGCTCTCGTCTCATCTTAAATATCTGATTTGCGTGAGAAAAATATCGGGGGGAATCTATGAGCATAAGCTGTCCAAAATGTGGACTTGAAGTGTTCGGCCCGCCGGAGCGTGAATGGAGGTTTCAGCAATACCGCGTTTCGAGATTCCGATGTGAGCATGGAGACAAGTTCAACCTCTACTCTGGAGCAAGTAAGACGTTTACTATTCCAAGACCTGTAACAGACCGGATTGAGTGCAAGGCTTGCGCAACACACAATCCACCCGAGGCGATCTATTGTAAAAACTGTGGAACCAAACTCTAGACCGAGCTGGAGTAGTCGAAGATGGCTTGTTGCTAGGAGTGTTTTGAAGCGCAATCTCCCGTTTCGAGTCGGAACTCCAATGGTAGGACCTGTCTCGGATAACAGCTAATTAGAAAGCAATTCTTGAAACATGTAATAGGCTACGGGCTTGAGGATTCCTGATTGGAAGTGGATTCTCAAATGGAAGATCTTTTACCCCATTCGCCATGGCAGGTTTTATGGTTCCGATTACGAAACCCCAGTAACTCGAGCAATCACATCATTGTCAGGCGACATCTTCTGGGATGTCGGAGCAAACACCGGATACTATGCTCTGCGCTTGGCCCCAAGATTCGGTCAGGTCAGAGCGTTTGAACCAAATCCTGATGCTGTCAAGATCTTGAAGAACAAGATTGCAAAAGCTCATATTCAGAATGTAACGGTCGAGCCTCTCGCTCTCGCCGACTCTATAGGAACGTCCAGGTTGTATCTGTTTACTCATGTCAGGGAGAAGACCGTAGGCTCAAGAAACAGCCTCATCAAGAACTCCTCGATGCCCCGACGCGACTCGCTGAAGGAAGAAACGATTCCAACTCCCAATATAGAAGTTGAAACTACAACTGCGGACAGTCTGCTTGGAGCTGGAAAAGTTGACCTCATGAAAATTGATGTTGAGGGGGCGGAGTTTATGGTTCTACGTGGGGCAAGGGTGGCTTTGAGTCAAGGTCGAATCCATCGGCTTGTAATAGAGTTGCATGACTCTTCCCGAAAGAACGAGCTGGAGTCATTCCTGTTGAGCAATGGATACAGAGCTGAGTGGCTCGATTATGGTCGAGCTGGCGAACTCAGTCATGTTTTTGCAACGTATGACCCCGGCTTTCTCAACCAAAGGCGATGAAACGGCAAGCCCGAACGCATATCGGTCTCGACTCGGCGACGAGCTTTCCCTTATCAGCTCCGTCGATGGTCAGCTTTCTTGTTTCGCTTTATTTTCTCCCGCTTTCTACTTCTCGAAGCCGTACAAAGTATTCTGATAAGGAGACCCGTTCAACGGAGTCGTGCAACTTTCCTTTTCGTGAGCTATTGCCCAAGGATTCTTTTTCATGGTGCCCCGGCGTGGTCGATTTTCTACCACATGCCCTTCGTGTCTAAAAATTCGCCCGGAACATGAAGTCACCTATGATCAGGCGCGATCTCGGGAATCTGAGACCGGCTCCACAACTCTTCGATTACTTCTCCCATCAGGAAGCCTATGAAAGACATAGGAGAGAAGGACGAAGGGCCGAACTCTGAAAATGGAATGAAGTAGAGTCTTCCAAAATGGATAGCGAATCTCAGCCCGGAACTTTCCATCCGAAATCTGCCTCCAAACCGAGTGCTTCAGGTCAAAACGCTGGTTATGATAGACTGTGAAGGGAGCAACCAATGTGCGGTTGCTCTTCTGCAAGAGAATAGTATCGACAAATTCATCGCTCGGATAGCCCCCAATGCGCCGAAGAAAGTCGGCAGAAAGGAGCATTGCGGCTCCCCTAACGCGAGGAGACAATCTTAGCCAGTAGGTCATCTTTTCCCAAGCCCGGAAAATTCCGGATGATGAAACGATATTGAACCCGACAATGTCAGCCGCCCCGAATTGTTCGGCAACTTTGTCGGCGGAGAAGTCGTAAGTGGTATCGTTGTCTAGAATGAGGAAGTGACTGAAGTCATCAATTACAGGATTGACTAACTTAGAAACAAACCCGCCGTATGTCTCAGGTGGTCGAAAGTTCACAACAATAGTCTTTACTCTAGCTACCACCCACGGACGACCTCGCGCACTTTCAACAATCCGAGTTTTATCATGCTCTGTGCGCCTCCGGAATACGATGCTGGACCGGAGTGATTGTGAATAATCGGAATATCAATCACGCCATGGGGTTCTCTCGGAGTGAGCATTTCGTGAACACGACCGACAAACCTGACCTTGTTTGAACAAAGCTTTCCGTTGTAGTTGGGATTGAAGACGGGCACGTATTTGTTGTTCACAAGCTCTACTCGCCTGACCCAGTAGTAGGGGAACTGGGGCTTCAAGCGGCCGATGTAATCTAGCAACATCTTCGGGGCCTCTTCGTCGCTGTCGACGAACAAGACATATTCGCCATCAGGCAAATTCTTAATGAAGGAATTACGAGCATCTCCAAAATCGCTAATGTGCCCTGGATAATCCCGGCCCAGATCAACAACAGTAAACTTCAACGCTATCCCTCTAGATCGTGGTTCCCAGAGGAACGCACGTCAACAAAATGAACGACGGAGTGAGGGGCTAAATGACTTTGCTTCGAGCAGCCCGGGTTTTGATTCGTCCCAGGTACCGCTTCAACTGGATTAGAGGGCGAACTACGACAGAAGGGTTCGTTTGGTACCTTCGAGGAACGAATTTTCCCTCAACCCACGAGGATTGGTTGAGATCGCTGGTTCAACCATTCGACGGAGAGCTTTTCGTGGACGTTGGAGCGCATATCGGAACCTGGGCCGTCAGGGCGACTAGGACCTTTCGCGCGGTGGTAGCCTTTGAGCCGAATGTTGAAACAAATAGGATTTTGCGGACAACTGTGAAGATGAATGAGCTGAATAACATCTCGGTATATCGCGCTGCTCTGTCAAACATCTCTGGTGAAAGGATCGTGTCGACTCGAAATTGGATGTCCAGAAAGAGGGCTGAGTTCCGGGTCCCAGTTAGGACTCTTGATGGTTTCAAGCTAAAGCCTAGTCTGATCAAGATAGACACGGAAGGCGATGAGTTTCCTGTACTCCAAGGAGCCATCGAAACGCTAAAGGGAAGACCGAGAGTTTTGGTTGAGACGCACAGTCCAGAATCGTTGAGCAAGACTAGAGACCATCTTGAAGCCTATGGATATTCGATTAGAGAATTCAAACGGAAGAATCGTTTCAATCAGATGCAAAGTTGGTTATTTTGCAACTAGCTTGACTTTGGCAGATAGCTAGAGGACGAGAGAATCAAATTCGGGTCGAACGGGACGGCAAAAGGAGCATGAATTGGGAAATATTAGCTACGATAATTGGCGTGACTGTTTTTCGACTGGTCTGGATTGTCAGACGGCCTGTCCATAGAGACATAACGTCATATATTTTTCCAGGCCTTCGCAACCTGCGCAAGATCGTCAAATACGCTCCCGACTTTTCATACGTTCCCTATGGTCTAATCTGGTATGGCGTCAACGTGCCAATCGTCCGGCTGGGACGGTACAATGGTCGTTTCTGGATGGGAGCTTTGGCCTTGATCGATGCGGTCTTTCTTGGATACATTTTCCAAGCCCTGGGCCTAACCGTCTTTTTCTCGTACGTCCTGATAGGAACTTTCCAATTGCTCCGGGCACCCTGGAACGCGAGCATTAACTGGCTGATAATGCTGGCACCGATTAGTTGGATATTCTTGCTTTTAGCTCCGATTGCAAAGTTTCCTGTCGGCCTTCCAGTCCAAGTTTGGAAATATACTGGAAGAGCCGTTGGACATCAGCACAATTACATCTATTTTGGATTGTTGGGAACGCTCTGGCTCATCGTCTTCAACCATCTATACCTCCTTCCTTCGGTTGAGAACTGGATTGTGATTGGTCTTGGGGTAATCTGGTGTTTCATCTTTGCCTACACTTTTTTTGAGAGGAGAGCGAGGATGCGCAAATCAGTAGGGAAAGCATCCGTCCAATATCACTCTTGGAAAGAACGAATGCCGAATGAGATTGACAAATCGTAGGCTGCGGCATGCCTTGCAAGAGTAAGTGTGGGGTTCTGTTAACTCTTCGTCTGATGAGTTAGCTTCGGGGCATCGACTCCAGGGATTACCGTAGGCGTCGGGTTCCCCTTCATTGCTTCACCTGCCCTGCCTTGCGCCTCAGTTATGGGAGGCCGGGAACGTGCGAACCTCACCCGTCCCCGCCGAGCCAGGTTGACCGCTGCTACCATGTCCCGGTCCAATACCACTCGACATTTACCGCACCAGAGCTTGCGTTCTAGTCGTTTGTCCGATTGGAGTCTCTCCCCGCATCTCGGACAAGTCACACTGGAACCTCTGGTCTCACGCCTAGACAAACGAATAACCGGTAGACCGACCCATCGAGCCTTGTACTCTATCTGTCGCTGGGCCTCGCCGAAACTCCAGCTGTTCATTCTACCGCGACATTTTCTGCCTTGACCATTACCCCTCCGGTAGAGGGATCGGATGCCCTCGATGTTCTCGAGAACTACTGCTGTTCTCCGCTGGACTGCCACTGCAACAATTATCTTTGTGGCGTTGTGGAGTAGATGACCAGTTCTAGAGGTTCTTCGCTGTCCATACTTGGAGGCTATCACTGTTCTTATCCTATCATCGTCTCGTGTAAAAGAGGAGACGATACGCATGGTGGTATTGGCTGTTCTCACACACTTCGAGAGATCATAACGGCTTGTCTCCTGGTCGTTTCCAACCGTGAGATTACGAAGGTTACGGTCAACACCCACCGTGGAGGTGCATTCTATCATGGAAGTGTCACGGGCGACGCAGAGGCTCAGTCTGTTCTGTGTGAGGGTGAAAGAGCGAACCTTGACTCCTGGTTGAGAGATAATCTCGACAGTATGCTTGGTCAAGAGTATGCGGAACCGTTTGCCTCTCGATACTGGAATCTTCAACTCGCCATTCTCGACCTTGAATCCGTAGCAGGAGACGAGCTGCTGTCTGACAGCATACGGAGTCCTGGTAGGAAACCCTCTCCTGACAGACTTGTTCCTGGCCGCTAGTATTCCTGCTGCTCTGCTTATCGCGCAGAGCTTGTAGTAGCTAGGAGAATCGTAGCGGGCGAGCTGGTTGTAGGAGAGGAGTGACAGCTTTCTCAGCGAAGACGCATCGTTCAACAGACCGATCCGTATCGAATCATTAACCATTCGTCTGAACACGTCCAGCAAACGAAGAACATCGTCTACGGGAACATAGTATTGCCAGACAGACTTGACAGCCAACACAATAAGCGATAAGAGCCAGAATCCTAGGTATAAGTCAGAGAGGCAACCGACGACAAGCTAACAGAGCCTTCAACCACAAGAATATTAACGGCAGGGATGGGAAGCCATTCCCCCGTAATTACTGGGACCCCCGTAGAGAGAGAGTGCTAGCTAGAAGTGGAGGTTGAACCTGAAGGCTTCTTCGGTGAGATCCGAGCAGGCCTATCACGAGGAAGTATTGCCTCTCGCTTCAGAGCGGTCAGAAAGAACCTGAGTCTTATCTCTCGGGCAACGTTTCTACACTATTCGATTCTCTCCCTGACCCTTGTATTGGCCTCGCTCGTTCGATTGCTTCCTCTTCGCTGGGGGGCTTACATTTCAGAGTTCGATCCCTATTTCAACTTCAACGACATGAGGCAGATTACAGCCAATGGCTGGCAGTCGTGGTATACCTATGTGAATACTAGTGAATGGTTCCCGTTCGGACGCGCTCCTATCGTCACGAGTTATCCGGGCACAAGTTTCACTGGGACCTTGATCTACCAGTTCTTTCAGTCTATTGGCGTTAACATCAGCCTTTACGATGCAGCCGTCTATAGCCCAATCTTACTCGGGGCCTTCGCTGTCTTAGTCACGTACTTTTTCGCGAAGGATCTATGGGGAAAGAGCGCAGGGCTGTTCGCCGCCCTGTTCACCGCATTCAGCTCGAGCCTCATCAGTCGGACGGAGCTAGGGTTCTTCCGGAATGAAGGTGTTGGAGTCCCTACAATGATCCTGACCTTCCTATTCTTCATGCGAGCGGTAAATCCTGGAAAGAGTTTGAAGAGCACGATCATCTACAGCATGATGTCGAGCATCAGCCTCATCTACATGTCCTTCTCGTGGGGAAGTTTCCGTTACGCCGCCGAGGTACTTGCATTGTTCGCCATGGCCTTGGTGGTTCTGAAACGATACACCCCGCGACTTTTCCTATCTTATGGCATAACCATTGGTTTCATGCTGTACATCGGGACAGAAATCCCGCTTCTTGGACACACGTTTCTGACCGAGAGTACAACGATCGCGTTGCTCGGAGTTATGGGCCTCCTTGTTGTGATGGAGCTTGCAAGGCTTGCTCCTTCCAGCAGGGGAAGGCTGAGCGTCTTGGGACTGGGAATCGCGTCTGCAGCCGTGATAATCTTTGGGCTGGTAAGTACGAAGGTAGTGTCCGGTGCTTTGCTTCAGGGAAAGTTCCTCGCAACCGTGAACCCTTTCGTGCGAAACAGTATTCCGCTTGTTGCATCGGTTGCTGAGAACAGGCCTTCCACGTGGGCGAGCCTTTACCTCGAATTGGGCAGCCTGATAATTTTGGGTGTCTTCGGTTTCTTCTTTGCCTTTCAACGGCTTCGCGAGGGTGACGTTCTCTTGATAATATTCGGCGTAACAGGGTTCTACTTCGCGGCCAGCCTTGTCCGGCTAACCCTGATTCTGGCACCGGTGATGTCGACTCTCGCAGCTATAACCGTGGTTGAACTGGGTAAGCCCGCGATGGATATTATTCAGCAGGCGGTTATCTTTCCCCGACGCAAACTACGCTTCACTAGTAAGGTAAGCCGGGAGTTCAGTCTGGGTATTTTGCTCATCATTCTAGTCCTCGTAGTTCCAACTTTCATCAACGCCGTTCAGTCTGCCTACACGCCGACGACAATCGCGTCAGCCAGCCTCCCGGTCCGTGCGGCCGTGCCTGACTGGCTTGAGGCTCTCTCTTGGATGAACAATAATCTGCCTCACTCAAG
Organism: Candidatus Bathyarchaeota archaeon; assembly: GCA_005884605.1. The sequence continues at coordinate 3,571 of VBBE01000035.1, read as the reverse complement.
TGTTGTCTTCACTTGGTGGGACTACGGTTACTGGATCACCGTGAACACTGGACTGGCCACCCTCTCAGATAACGGAACAGGGAATACAACCGCAATTAAGGACATAGCGACTGGTTTCATGCTGAACGAGTCTCTCGCTGTTCAACTAATGCGGCAGGAGAGAGTTACTCACGTGGCAATCTTTGTCAGTTATAACAACCGTGGGCTCTGCGGCTCGGGTGGACCGCCCTTTTGCGGATACGGTGATGATAGTAAATGGTACTGGATGGTCCGGATAGGCAACAACACATCGATCAATACCCCTATGGGGGTTGCTAGCGTGAGTTTTAGACAGATTATCACGAATCCCTCGACAGGTGCGTCAGAATACCATCGTATCGTGACGATTGACAATAAGACTACAGATGAAAGGATAACGAGCAATGTGGGGACAAGTCCCAGCACGGTGCAGATTCCAACCAGCAATACCGTTCTCGGACTCTTGATGCGAAGCAGCTATCCAGGAGGACGACCTAACGGATGGAACGATACAGGACCTGCCACGCCCAACTATTTCGTCCAAGTCTTTCCCTCTTCATCGTCATATGTTCTCGTCTATTCGTTGAGGTATCCTGACCAGCCGTCTATGACAGCCCAGCTCACTCCAGCAATTGTCCGCCCTACTGGCGGAAACACCACTATCACAGGGACGTTGACCAGCCCGACGGGCAAGCCCGTGGATACAACGAAGGTTCCCGTTCTCTTAGAATATAGATTGAGCACTGGGGGCAATTGGATTTTCATCGCCAACGTTACTGCGACATCCGGTCACTTTACCTATGATTGGACAACTAAGCTACCGACAGGGCAACCGTACATTCTGGTCCGGGCGAGGTGGCAAGGTGATCCCGCCCAACTCTTGGACATCGCAGTTACGATGCCTCAGCCCTTAACTTTCATGTGAGAACGGTCTAGGCTTCTTGTGAAGTCGCGCTAGATCCTACCATTCTCTGCCGGGCGTACTTATCGTCCGGCGAGAACTTTGGAGGGTGGGGATTACTAGTCGGTGATGCACAAACGGGACAGATTTCTTTTAGGGTATATTTTGAGCAGTTTGGGCATCGTCTCATCAGCCATTTCATCCAAGCTTCCTTCCCTCGCCGCCAGCCTTCTTGATGGTCCCCAGGGCCTCTTCCACTGCCAGGCTCAGGGTTTTCTCGGCTGCTTCGAAGCTGGGAGCTTGCACTTCTATTCTGTACTTGGGGGAACCTATCGAGTAGATTTTCACTTCGCTTCCGCGGGGTTTGCGGATCTTCTTCGCGCTGGTCAGGGCTTGCTTGATTATCTCGACTCCTCCGGGTTTGTGGCAGGTTATCGAGACGGTTCCTCGGACCTTCGACCTTTCAAGTCGAATCTTTGTCTTGGTAACTTCGGTGATTGCTTGAGCCCATTCGGATGATAATCCGCCCTTTACAAGGACCTCGGGGCCCTCGTCCAAGGCCTCTTCCAGGGGAGAGTAGAGTCCTCCGAATTTGTCTAGGAGAATCTTTCTGATATCCTCGGCGTCATCTGCTGACTTTTTCAGTTTGTCAGCGGCGCTCTTGAGGATCGCTTCAGCTTTTCGCTCCTTCTTCCATTCCAGCATCTTCTCGGACTTTTCTCTCCCAGTAACTCTTCTGAGGGAGAGATCTATCTGGTTCCGTTGTGAGCTTACTCGCAGGACTTTGAGAACTAGCTTCTGGCCTTGTCGCGCGTGTTCCCTGATGTTCCGAACCCAGGTGGTTGAGATCTCTGAAATATGGACGAGACCTTCGATCCCGCTAAACTCGTCGAGCTTCACATATGCACCGTAGTCTTCGACTCGGGTTACAGTCGTAACGACCAGATCCCCGACCTCGGGCATTAGTGGTTGTGAAGCCTGGACACTCAACTCGATTTCTTCCCCAGTTCCCTCTAGGCGAGGGGCTGCAATATTTCTCCTCTAATCTCTGCCTTTCCACCTTTTGGTTGAGCTAGAAGCTCGTCGCAAACTGTGCATTTCACGTTCTTGGTGGTCTTGGCGGTGCGTTTCAGTTCTGGAAATTTCTGCCCGCCGTAGCCGTGTTTTCGTCTTTCTTGTCGTCTGGCTCCCCACGATAGGGTCCGCTGTTTGCCCGCTTTGTAGACTGCGACGGCATGTGCTGTGTGGTGTTTGCACTTTGGGCAGTAGGTGTTGATCTCTTTTGGATACTTCGTTTTTCCTTCACCGTGGGAAAGACTGGTCTGGGAGCGGAGGCGTCCTTTTATCCATTATCCCTGTGGCTTGGTCTTATCTCGACCGCGGTGCCTTGCCGTATTAGGCTCTCAGCGTTCTCGTAGGGAAGAACGGCAATATCTTCTTTCAGGAATGGTCCGTGAGTCTTCAGGTCTACGCCTATGATAGAGGGCATGTCTTTGACGAATCGAAGTAGGAGCTTGTCTTTCTTTTTCTCTGGAGAGTTTGAGGGCTCTATTCCTTGAACTGTGTCTTCCTTGAACTTTCTATAGTGGCGTGCAAGCGTGGAGAGTTCTTCCTGAGCCCATTTCTCCGACGAATGCGCCGTGGTCTGGGCGTTTGTCTGAGAGGTTCGCCAGATTTTGGAAAGTCTTCGGTCGATAAGCTCAACAACTAGTCTTTCTATCCTTTTTGTTTCCTCGTCCAGAAGGATGGCTTTGAGGGATCGTTGGTCTAGGTTTCTTTGGGTTTCCTTCAGTCTTCGGACGTACGCGGCTACGTCTCGAAAGAATTCGGGTCTGAGTTCCTGGAGTTCCGGGCCGTGGAACTCTCTTCGCCATGCTTCAATTGTCTCATCATAGATAGTAGCCGTTGACCAGCATCTCTTTTGAGGACGAGGCTACTTCATTGACGAGCTAATAATATCTTGACGTGGTCTAGGCGATGGGCTCTGCTCGGTGTTTGCAGAGGAGGAGCATGGCAGCAGTCGACGGCAACAGTACAGTCTCGTCGTGGTAGGGTCCGAACCGTTCTTCGCCAAGCCTAAACCCTGGGGAATCCTGGATCTTGACCTTCATTTCGCCTTTGAAGGCCAGGGGTTCTGTGAATGGGTCGAACTCGTCGAGTCTTTCTTCTGGAACATTCATCGCTAGCAGTCCAGTGTGGCCGTTAAGGGTTCCCGGCATCCTGATGAGTCTGTGAATATCTGTTGTTACTACGGTGTCTATCTTTGCCGATTTCTTCTCGACGGCCTTGGACACTAGGCTTTTCCATGTAGAGATTCCAACGCCCTTCACTGAGCTCCAGAATGGTTTCCGGAGAAGATCTTCTCTGTCCCATGACTTCAAGGCGTTGACTTGAGTCGAGGTGAGGCCAATCTGGTCCATCTCGCTTCCGAGAATATCGTAGATTCCAGCAACTATTCGTCCTCTCCAACCCGGTTGACCTATGAGCGGGCCTTCCGCGACTTTTGTTCCTGCAACACTGATCTCCTCCAGTTCGTGGAGTTGCGGGTCTAATCCCTGAGCGAGAAGATAGTCGGCGATTTCCCTGCGTTCTTCTTCTCCGAACTGCGAAGTCTGTTTCGAATATACGTGGACGTGGTATCCTCGGTGTCCT
>VBBE01000079.1 GCA_005884605.1 Candidatus Bathyarchaeota archaeon | reverse complement strand
GTACTCTGGACGGCCTCGCACGAAGGATGCACCCCTCCTGGGGATAGTGCTAGCCGAACCTGCGCTCGCCTCGACCAGATACAGACAACGGTCAGCCCTAGCTGCCCAGCGCCACCTTGCGCACTTCAAGACTTCGACCTAGGCTTCTTGGGAGACTACGTCTTCTACCCTGCACTCAGCACGGATTCGAGCAACAACCTTGTTCTCCTCTACGGGCACTCCTCCCTCAGCCTCTTCCCGACCCTCGAAGTGACAGGACAACTCGCCACTATGCTTCCCACCACCCTCGCAGCTCCAGTACTACTGATAGCCGGTACCGCAGCCGACTACACCGGTCGCTGGGGAGACTACTTCTGGGCCGCCACGGATCCCGCCACACCCAACACGTTCTGGGTCTCAGGCGAATTCAGAACGGTTAGCCTGTTCCAAGGCTGGTCAACACAAGTCGGAGAAATATCATTCAACGCCAACTGACCTTCCCCAATTTTCCCCTCTTTTTTTACCGAGTAAAACCACAGGCGACTATACAGTCCTTTTTGACATGTTGAGATCCCTTACCTCGTTGAGTCGAGAGGCCATTTGTAGTTGTTCTTTCCTCGAACATAACGGTTAGAGATGACCGAAGAACAAGAAACAACAACCAAAGAGTTGACAGTGCCGACATTTCTAGTATTTCCAGGGTGAGCTAGCGGGCGCTTGTTCCCTTGAATGCTGTGTGGACTGCCTTGAGGAAATATGTTCCTCCGAGGAACATCGCGGTTCTCCCGGTCCACGAGATAGGATCGCCGGGGGCTCTCCCGAAGAAGACCGCGGCCAGGCCTACTCCTGTTAATCCGAGGGCAAGGAAGTACCAGTAGAGAGTGCTTGACCTCGACTGGGAGGAGAAGTATCGTCTGGCAAAGAGAATGGATGCTACCGCGAATAGGGCAGCGGCGCTTCCAAGAACGACCATACGTAGGACCGTCTGGCCAACCCCCGGAACGAAGAACGCTGGAGTCATTCCCTCTAGTGCTACGATCGCGTACAACGCTATGAAACCAAGAACTCCGCCGTATGCGAAGATCAGGATCGATCTACGAATCTTCGCGCTCTTTTGTGTAGAGGGCCCGCGGGACCACGTGCTACTGACCACGTGGAAAATGGATGCAACAAGCGCTCCGGTGTTCGATATCGTTATCGCCGGATTTGGTCCAGTCGGTAGATTCGTCAGCCAACCTGCGATTAGTGAGGTCGTGCCCCACGCGAGTGCTCCACTTCCTAGGAGTACGAGAAATGTCGAGCCGTTTTGTACGTAGCTCTTGAAGGAAATATATGCGACGATGAACGAGGTCAGCGCGAGGAAGATAGTATACAGGATCGCGTTTAGGTAAGGAGGCTCAAATGCCAGCCCCTTGTTAAACTGTGCCGGAGGAGGCAGGATGAGGTTGAATACCGCCACCGAAACTATGACAAGTGGGAGTGGAGCCGCGACGACTATGCTGGGCTTCCAAGTTGGCGGAAGGGTTCCGGCAGTTTGTCCAACCCGCCCTACCGGGTTTGGTTCAGGAATGTTTCTGTTTGTTCTTGGCAAATGCCATCGCCCAGTTGTTCGCAGCCTCCTCTGTAACCGACCTTCTCGGACTTCCGGTCATGAGACCTTCATAATTTGTGAATGGCGCCGAAACCTCGATACCATGCGAGGTGATATCATACTCCCTCAGACGCTTGTCATGGTTACTGCCACGCATTTTCAATACAACCAGAGCTTTTCGCATGGACGACTCGATTTCTACTGGCTTAAGCGCGATGATGCAATCGACCAGGAAGCTTAATCCTACATCGGTCACGCTGAAGGATCCGCCGCTTATCTGAGTTGACTCCCAGAGCAGCATGGAGCTGACTCCCCGGGTCTTCAGATACCTTATCACCCGGTAGGCTTCCATCCTCATATCATCATTCTTCACAAACAACTCTAGGTGACTGAGAGAGTCGATTACAAGCCGTCGAGGCTGAATATCCCGAAGGGCGTCATCGAGTAAGCTATCTTCGCCGGATTCCAGAATAAGACTTGGCGAGGTGCAGATGAGCCGGAACCTGTCCTCCTCTTCCAGTCTCCGGAGGTCCCAACCGAAGTTCTTCGCATCTCTGTAAATCTGGTCTGGGAGCTCTTCAAAAGTAACATAGATCCCTGGTTCTCCCATGCTGACACCGTTGACAAGGTATTCTAGAGCCAGGGTTGTTTTTCCCATGCCTGCGCTCCCGGCAAGCATTACAGCATCACCCGGCATGAACCCTCCCCGCAGCATCTCGTCAAGCTCGACAATTCCCGTCTTGACCCGCAGACCTTTCTCCGTCTCGCCAGGGAAGAGTTGGTCGAAACCCGAGGCTCCAGCTTTGGGACGTGGTGCGGTCATTTCTCTCCACCCATCCTGACGGTTTTCAAGTGGTTCGCAACGGACTCCAGAAGTTCCCGGTCCTTTGCGCGGTCAAGGAATACTACGTCAGAGGCTCCAATCCTTTTCTGCCTCAAGACCCCCAACTGCAAGAGTTCCCTAACATCGGAGACAACCGCGATAGTCGTTCTCACGATCCGCCGGGCTATACCGTCAACCGTGTCTATGAGTCCGGGATTCTTGTGAAAGAGAATAAGAAGGTCCCCTCTGACCTCGGATGCGAGCAGCGCGGACAAGATCTCTGAGCTGCTCATCTCAACCTGCTCCCCATGAAACAGACCTCCTTCGCGGTTTCGAGAGATTTCCGGTAGTCGAGCCTGACTTCCGAATTGTAGGGTATCCCCAGTTTCCGGTTGAGATCTTTGACAACTATCCTTTCAACAACCGTGGCTCCGTTACCGAACAGTGATTGTAACTTCCTATCAAACTCCAGCGAGTTGCCCGCGTCGTCAAGCAATCCCTTCGATGCAAGAATTTCCAGCACATTCCGGCCCAGAGCGTTTTCAAGTGCTTCGCGGACCGTGTTTACAAGCACAGAAGAGAACGCTCTCTCCGCATCGAGCCTTTGATCCGGAACCATAGACTTGACGGTTGACCCGAGACTAACGTGAGGATTGGTCGATCCAGACTCACGCATTCGAACCGCCAAGCATCATTTCTCAACCTGCTGGCGCAGTGGCTCACAGATGAAGCGATTGTAACCTATCTTTCGAAGTTTCACGTACAGATTTTTTCAATCTTGCATCAAAGAGCAAGAAATTCGAGAAGAACTATCCGATGAGGCAACCACACCTAACGATTTCAACGCGGTAGGATCGCGATGAATGGCACCTTATCTGACGCGCTCGCGACCACGAGTTACAATAACCGTACTCAACCAAGTAAGACTAGTTTCACCACACTAGGAATACTCCTTGCGCTCTCCCTTAACGGAAGTTTTCTACGATACTCTGACATTCTGTTTTGGAAAAGTCCTGGTGGAAACGCTGGGGCCGAAAGTACAGGCGTCAGTCTACGATCTAATCGAGCGCGGTGGGATTCGGAGAGCAGACATTTCTAATAGGTTTGATGACGTGGTTCAGGTGTTGAGGAGCACTATAGGGGCTAGCTCCAGAGTCATTGTCCACAGGACGGTCGTCGAGATGTTCAAGGAGTATTCCCAAAGACTTGACTTCTCATACACAGACCCGCTGAGAGAACGCCTCGCCCTGTTGAAAGAGCAAGCGGTCTCAAACCATATCCTCCCGCGCAGGCTTCACGATGAGTCGACATTCGACAGTCTAGAACGGCTGGACCTGGCTGAAGGATCAGGAGTCTCTGGGTTCTGTTAACTCTTCGTCTGATGAGTTAGCTTCGGGGCATCGACTCCAGGGATTGCCGTAGGCGTCGGGTTCCCCTTCATTGCTTCACCTGCCCTGCCTTGCGCCTCTAGAGGTATGGGAGGCCGGGAACGTGCGAACCTCACCCGTCCCCGCCGAGC
>VBBE01000078.1 GCA_005884605.1 Candidatus Bathyarchaeota archaeon | reverse complement strand
CTCTCCAAGGGAATGTTTCGCGACCTTAGAAGGGCATTGGTTCTAGCCACTAAAAGCAGGAACGCACAAGTTGTCGAGATAACCGGCGCTGGAAAGGCGTTCTCCGCTGGTCTCGACGTGAGAGAGGTTGGAGGGTTCAAGTCTAGATCCAAGGCAAGAGAATTCGTCTACGGACTCGTCAAGCCGTTCTGGGACCAACTCTTCAAATGCGAGAAGCCAGTCATATCGTTAGTCGACGGGCCGGCCTACGGTGCCGGTGCGGAAATTGCGCTGGCCTCCGATATTGTTATTGCATCGACGGAATCAACATTCGCTTTCTCAGGCGGACGAGTCGGAGCACTCTGCTGCATCTCCGGAGTAATCGGGCCATTCCTAATGAATGGAAGAAAACTTGTCGAGATGAACCTAACCGGGACCCCTCTCAGCGCAACTGAAGCGATGAACTACGGGCTCGTCAACCACTCAGTTCCGAGAGAGGAGCTAACTCCAACATTGGAGAAGATTATTCGAGAGATAATGCACGTATCTCCCATTTCCAACTCCAGCTTCAAACGAATCAGAAAGACGGATCTCTCGAAGACAAAACTAGAGACGGCGTACAAGGAACTCCTCAGAACGATAACTAGCATGGACTTTCGAGAAGGAAGCAGCGCTTTCGTGGCGAAGCGGGCCCCCGAATACTATAGACAACATGACTCATCTTCCGAGTATCCGGAATCGGAGACTCAATATCACTCGTAGATCAGACCCTTGGTGAAAGAGTCCTTATATCGGGTCCAGCGAACTGTTCATGTAGACTGGACAATGCGGGCTCCAATTAGAGCCGGCAAGCCAGTACAATGGCAAAATAGAGGTGTAAGAAAAACAAATGCGAGGAGGAAATTGGAAGGGCAGGAACGTTCGAACCGAAATGAAGACCTTAGAATGCCCTAGATGTCACGACCACGTACGATTGGACAAGTATACTGTTCATATCGCCTCTTGTCCCCAACCAGCCGTTGCTAGTACAACGGCTTAGCTGTATTATTTGGCGCCGGGAGTGGGATTCGAACCCACGCGGCCCTAACGGGCCACAGGCTCTCAAGGCCTACGCTCTCACATCGCTGGAAGATCTGCGCCTTTAGACCCACATCAGCAGGTTAATCCACTCGGCCAACGGGATGCAAGACACCTCTCGGATACTTGCATTATCCCGGCGCGTCAACCCGCCTTCAGGTCAGAGAAAACGCAGAAGGAAGTCACCTAATAAGCAGTTCTGATGGAGTGACGAAACGATCGAGTCGAAAAATCCTTTGGGAGCGTCTGGAGGTTACAGATTTCTCGAACATGTAACAGACGCGTTAGTGGAGGCCTGGGGAGAGACGATGGAGGAAGCTTTCTCGCAAGCGGGTCTAGCCTTATTCGAAATAATGTTGGACACAAAGAACGTGCACCCAAAAACCAGCGAGGAAATCCAAACCTCTGGCCACGACGAAAAGGAACTCCTATACAACTATCTTGAAGAACTCTTACTTCTGTTTGAAGTCAAGCAGCTCGCCCTAGGAGACTTCACCGTAAGCTCAATCACCCCCACTCAGGGCGAAATCAGACTCAAGGGCAAGACAAGTGGAGAGCCTTACGACCGCGCGAGGCACAATGGGAAAGTTGAGGTCAAAGGAATAACATATCACTTGATGGAAATCGAAAAACATCCGGCGAAAGTGACCGTCAGATTTCTATTGGACCTGTAGGAATTGCAATTAATCTAGACTTCGGGCGATCTCCCGCGACGTCTTTTCAGCTATTTTCATGGTTAGACCGGCCATGCTTATAGGTAGCCGTTCAGGATGCACCCCGAGCGAAGAGAAACAATGAGCCACCAAGGGTCCGGACTCATCAACCGTTCAAGCTCAGAGATTCCTCTAACCCAAATTGAGCCTAACATATGGGAAGTCCCAAAAGACTTCCAGTCGGGAATGAAGGTCCCAGCAAGAATCTACGCCGACGAAGATCTTCTCTCTAAAATGAGAACAGATCGAACAATCCAACAATGCGTAAACGTGGCGCACCTAGATGGGATTTGCAAATACGCAATCACCATGCCAGATGGACACGAAGGCTACGGTTTTCCGATAGGCGGCGTAGCAGCCACAGACTACGACGAAGGCCTGATCAGCCCCGGAGGTGTTGGATACGACATAAATTGCCTTAGCGGGCCGTCACAGGTAATCGATGAGTTTGGATGCACAAGACCGATAGCGAATTTTCACTATAGTTGGCGAAACTCCAAAATTGCATGCCTTACGAAAAAGTTCGAGATGTCGAAAACCGTACTCGTTCGTTTTCTGCAGCAGAAGCCCAAGAGAAAGGTGCTGAGGGTTAGGACATTCCTAGGACATGAAATCGACGCCACCGGAGATCATCCCTTCTTTACCTCAGAAGGCATGATACCCGCTGCAGAACTCCTCGGAAGGAAAGTTGCAATTCTCCCCTTCAGCGGCGTCGAATTCAGGGATCCTGAAGAGTTCACGATTGCGAATCAGGAAACGATTCTATCGCAGCGTGCTCCCGTCAATAGCCGGGTTATTCTTCGCGAGCTGGAGAAGAGAAAACTTTTGCCCTTGACCTCAAAGAACCCGAAGCTTCCATACCTTCTCAAGATCCTCGGCTTCACTCTAGGTGATGGATCGCTAACCCTTACGCCTCGAACTCACGGTGTCTGGTTCTACGGCAAGAAGGAAGACTTGAAGACGATTCGGAAGGACATAGAAAAAATTGGATTCAAACCTTCAAGGATCTACTCTAGAGTTCGCCAATCGCATATCTTGACGAAATACTCGACTTATGATTTCGAGTTCCAGGAGACCTCGTTTGGAGTTCGAGCACGAAGTTTAGTGTTGCTACTCCATGCGATGGGCAGTCCTCTCGGAGAAAAGGCAAGCAAGGACTTTGCCCTACCACCTTGGCTTTTCAGACTGGCCAAGTGGCAGAAGAGACTTTTCCTGGCTTCCCTCTTCGGCGCAGACATGTCGAAACCAAAGACGTACACCGGCCACGGGCACAACTTCTACGCGCCAGTACTCGGCCAAAATAAGAAGAGCGAACTCGCAGAGTCCGGACGGAGACTTCTTGGACAGATTTCAGATCTGATTGGCGAGTTCGATGTTAAGACGAGCATATGCTCCACGGAGGACGCCGCATACACAGGGGTCGAAGGAGAGTCGGCCAGAGTCCGCCTCCTTGTCTTATCGGAACCGTGGAATCTCATCCGATTCTGGTCGAGGATTGGCTACGAGTACAACTGTGGCAAGTCACTATTAGCGAACGCAGCTATTCACTATCTCAAACTCAAATCAAGAATCTTCCAAGACAAGACAGAAGCTGCGAAAATCGCAGTCTCCCTTAGAAACTCGGGAAGCTCAGAGACAGAAATCATCGGTAGTTTGGAGTCGGAATACGTCAGTACCCATTTCCTCAAGCGCTCGATGAGGGGAAAGATGAAGACCGTTCCGAGGATCCCGACCGGATTCCCCACCTTCGAACAGTTCCTCGGACCTGCCACTGAGGGACTTGGGCGCTCTGGTTCTGTTTGGGACGAGGTCGTGAGCGTCGAGGAAGTAGATGGTTTCGATGAGGATGTCTACGACTTCACGACGGCGTCTGATGCTCACAATTTCATTGCGAATGGCTTCGTCGTCTCCAACTGCGGCGTTAGACTGATTCGGACGAATCTTACCGAGGAAGAAGTCCGTCCAGTCCTTCCGAAGCTGGTAGACACGATTTTCAACTTCATACCTTCTGGCCTTGGAAGCAGGGGCCAGGTCAAACTCAGCGTTACGGAACTGGATCGTGCAGTTACTGATGGACTCGATTGGGCTGTCGACCACGGATATGCTTGGCCAGAAGACCCGAAGACGATTGAGGAAGAAGGATGTATGGAAGCCGCCGACCCCTCCAAGGTCTCAAACAGTGCAAAGTCACGCGGAGCTCCGCAACTTGGGAGCCTAGGCAGCGGAAACCACTTCATCGAGATCGAACGAGCGGACAAGATCTTCGACAAGCGCGTCGCAGAACGCCTCGGCATCCATAAGGAAGGCCAGATTCTTGTTCTGATTCACACCGGGAGCAGAGGATATGGTCACCAGACCTGCAGCGACTACCTGAAGGTAATGGAGAGAGCGATCAACAAGTACAACATCAAGCTCCCCGACCGGGAACTCGCAGCATGCCCGAGCAAGAGCCCAGAGGCTGAGGACTACATACCCGCAATGTCAGCGGCCTGCAACTTCGCCTTCGTCAACCGGCAAATGATAACTCACTGGTCGAGAGAAGCGTTCTCGAAGGTATTCCAACGCCCAGCCGATTCTCTCGACATGAAGATCGTCTACGACGTCGCCCACAACGTAGCAAAAGTCGAATCCCATTTGATCGAC
>VBBE01000077.1 GCA_005884605.1 Candidatus Bathyarchaeota archaeon | reverse complement strand
ACAAACGGATTATCGGTAGTCCGACCCATCGCGCCTTGTACTCGATCTGTCGCTGGGCCTCGCCGAAACTCCACCCGTTCATTCTACCCCGATATTTTCGACCCTGGCCATTCCCTTTACGGTAGAGAGATCGTATGCCCTCGATATTCTCGAGAACTATTGCTTCTCTCCGCTGGACTGCCAAGGCAACAATCGTCTTTGTCGCAGCGTGGAGGAGATGTCCAACCCTATCGGTTCTCCGATGTCCAAACTTGGACGCTATCGCTGTTCTAATCCGAGCATCGTCCCGTGTGAAAGAGGCGACTATACGCACAGTAGTATTGGCGATTCTCACACTCTTCGAGAGGTCATACTTACGGGTGTGATCGTCGTTTCCAACTGTGAGGTTACGGAGATTACGATCCACACCTATCGTGGAGGCGCATTCTATCATGGGAGGGTCGCGGGCGATGCTGAGGCTCAATCTGTTCTGTGTGAGGGTGAAAGAGCGAACCTTGACTCCTGGTTGAGAGATGATCTCGACAGTATGCCTGGTCAAGGCTATGCTGTGACGTTTGCCTCTCGATACTGGAATACGCAAGTATCCGTTTTCTATCTTGAATCCGTAGCAGGAGACGAGCTGCTGTCTGACAGCGTACGGGGTCCTAGTAGGAAACCCTCTCCTGACAGATTTCTTCCTAGCCGCCAGTATTCCGGCGGCGCGTGATATTGCGCAGAGCTTGTAGCAGCTGGGAGAATCATAATGGGCAAGCTGGTTGTAGGAGAGGAAGGAAAGCCCTCTCAGCGAACTCGCATCGTTCAACAGACCGATCCGTATGGAATCGTTAACCATCCGTCTGAACACGTCCAGCAATCGAAGAACATCTCCTACGGGAACATAGTACTGCCAAACAGACTTGACAGCCAACACAATAAAACGACCAGGAGCCAAGATCCTCGGTATAACTCAGAGAGGGAACCGACGATAAGTTAACAGAGCCTTTGATCCACAATGTTAATCTCTTCACTCATGACAAGGTCTCTCTGTCCGGATTGTCAACGAACCAATCGGACACTATATTAGCTCGTGCGAGCGGCCTGCCGAGGACTCCTGCACGTTTTCGGACGGAGATCGGTCTCCTATTCTTGATCGCGAGTCTGATTGGCTTCACTATCATCCAGCCGCTTCGTGCCTTCTCGGGGCCTTACCTCGCGAGTCCGATATTCTCCTACGAGATCGATGGATGGATCACCTTTCTCCTGATCGCCCTATCTTCGATAGGAGGATTGCTGATAGTCAGCGGCCGCAAGCCCTTCGGACCAGTTCACTCCCAACTGTCATCAATCGGCTTCCTCATGGTTGCAGCTATAGCTCTCTTTGGTTTTGTCCTCATTCCGTACATCGTTCTGCCAGTTTCCGCGGGTGGGATACCGTGGTACGTTTCAACTACAATTCTCAGCATAGCCGAAACTGCAGTCGCAATCATCGGAATAGTATTCCTAACCTACAGTATTCAGTCTCCGAAGGGAAAGACATTGTTGTGGCTGGGCGCTATTGTTGGACTCGCCGTAGCCATCGCGTTCGACTCCCAGAACCTACGACTCTTCCCATACTACCCTGCCATCATTCAGAGGGTCATCTTTTCCCTCCAAGCCGTAGAAACGGGTCTCTTCGCAGCCTCATTCCTTGCCTTATGGGCCCGTGTCGGCAGGAACAGCTACCCTCTCCTTGATACCCATCCCGTCAGCTAAACCACTGCAGCTCTGATGGAAACCCCTGCATAGATCCCCTCTGGCGTCCCGTTTTGCACGTTTAAGTAACGTTTCACACCTAGATCAATCATGGCCGAGATGAAGTACACTCCCCTGGGAAACACCGGGGTAGACGTCTCAGTTCTCGCCCTCGGTGCCATGACATTCGGAACCAAAGATGCGTGGAAGCTGGGAGGACTCGGCCAGGACACAGTGGACAAGATGGTCTCCCGCGCCATCGACGCCGGAATCAACTTCTTCGACACCGCGGACGTCTATGATGAAGGCGAATCCGAGAAGACACTCGGAAAAGCTCTCCAACCGTACCGAGACCGAGTCCTAATCGCAACCAAGGTCAGAGGCAAAAGCGGACCAGGGATCAACGAGATAGGCCTCTCAAGACATCACATTCGCCAAGCCGTCCGGCAAAGTCTCGAACGACTCAGCACCAAATGGGTTGACCTGTACCAGTTCCATTCCTGGGACGCCCACGTCCCGCTCGATGAATCAATTGAGTCAATGCAGGATCTGATCGAAGAGGGACTCGTAAACTATCCCGGGGTCTCGAACTTTACCGCGTGGCAAATTGCCACCGTTCAAGCGAGGGCGGAAGAGCGAGGCTTCTCCAGATATCAAACGGCTCAGATGAACTACAGCCTTCTAAACCGGGATGTCGAGCATGAGATTCTACCATTTCTCAATTATAGCAAGATGAGTCTACTGGTCTGGAGCCCCCTTCACGGCGGCGTGCTGAGCGGCAAATACTCCAAAGAGTCCAAGCCTCCTGGAACGCGAGCGGGCAATCGAGGACTTTTCTTCCCATTCTTCGATGAGAAGACGGGTTTCGATATTGTCGATCGAGTCAAGCAGGTTGGGAAGGAGCAGGATGCAACCCCGGCACAGGTGGCGCTTTCCTGGTTGCTATCGAAGGGACACATCGTCCTTGTTGGAGCGAAGACGATGGAGCAGTTCGAAGAGAACTTGGGCGCGCTGGACGTCAATCTCTCCGGCGACCAGATTGGAAAACTAGACGAACTAACAAGACACCGGGCCCAGTACCCGAACTGGATGATCGAAAGACAAAGTTCTGGGCGGACTTTTCCAGCATCAGAACCTCCATGGACTAGAAAGAACTAGTGGGAAGAGAGGCGATCATGGATTCGCAACAAGCTCTCGGTAAAGAGCGAGAAGTAGCCACTCTAGGTGGAGGATGTTTCTGGTGCACAGAAGCCATCTTCGACCAACTGAAAGGAGTCGAGAAGGTCGAATCTGGCTATTCCGGTGGGAAGGTTCCAAATCCATCCTACGAGGACGTGTGCACAGGAGCAACCGGACATGCCGAGTCGATCCAGATAACCTTCAATCCCAAACAAATCTCCTTCAAAGATATCCTACAGATCTTCTTCACGACGCACGATCCGACTACTCTGAATCGTCAAGGAGCCGATGTGGGAACCCAGTACAGATCCGCAGTCTTCTACCACAATCTCGAACAGGAAGCCATAGCAAAGGAGGTTATTAAGGAAACGAACTCTGCGAAGCTCTGGAGGAAGCCAATCGTAACAAAGGTCGTGCCCTTCAAGGCCTTCTACAAGGCGGAAGATTATCATCAGGAATATTTCAAGAATAACGCGCGGCAGCCGTACTGTCAGGTCGTAATTGCCCCGAAGATCGTGAAGCTACGTGAACATTACCGGGAAAGATTGAAAACCGCTTAGTCGCGAGCCCAGTCTTAATAGACCAATCTCCACCGACCGAAGGGTCGAACCGTCGCAAAGGCGGCACGTCTTTGATACTTGGCCCGTCCCACGCCTGGTTACGAATTACCAATATCTCCAATCCCTGTTTTTCAATAGCTGAACTGAAATGGCGGAAATTGATCCAGGCACTACTCGACCGGCCAGAATGCCGTCAGTTGTGAAAGCGTTGCTGCTCACAATTTTTGTCTCAGCAATGTTATTTTCTAGTTGGACTCTTCTCAAGCCCTTCCTCTCCGCTTCACTCCAAGGCTACGTCAAAGACGGGATCAAACTCAGCGTTTCGAACCTTCAAATCGAGATTGCAATGGCCGGGCTGACTGGACTACTAACAACGCTTTTCCTCCAAGGCCGACGACGCTCAAGAAAGAACAAGGCTAGTCGATTGAAAATGACCCCAATGACCTTCGGAAGTGCAAGACCTCTTCACCCCCTTATGATGACCCAGAGACCGGCTAGGGACGCGAAATTTGTAATTCGAAAGACACGCAACCGCGGAAGGATCTCGCGGAATCGGATGGGTGAGAGATTGGCGCCCAGTTATGTAGGCGCACCCGAAACAGAGAGCTCGACTTAACCTTGATCCATTACTGCGCCGGATGCATCCCGTCATGGAACCACTTCGCAAGGCTAACCTGGTTCGTGTTTCCGTACTTCTCAACCTGGACGATTCCGCGTTCTGACAATGCTGCGACCACTCTGTGGGTTTTCAATCGTGATAGCCCCGCTTCCTTCGTGATGTACTTTTGCAAGTAAGTGCCTCCATGCGCATCTAGAACATTGACGATGCTCCTTTCTTCAGGCTTGAGAGTTTTCAGGACCTTGGCCGTGTTTTCTTTCCCGTTACCGTTGCCGGGTGCGTAGTAGTTTTTCATCTCAGGTAGTACCAGGAAATAGATGACCCCAACCATGCTGGCTAGCACTGTG
>VBBE01000076.1 GCA_005884605.1 Candidatus Bathyarchaeota archaeon | reverse complement strand
ATGAAGCAAAAAGTGCTGCTAAAAAGTGGGAGTTTCACACCTGTTAGGATGCGATATTCACTGCTTACTTGGTTCGCTCTAGGATGATCTCTATCGTGGAAACGTTGCGTGCATCCTGGCCTTCACCGACGATCTCCGTGCCCAAGTGTACATTCTTGGCTAAGCCGCCTTGGAAGAAGCGGTTGTTCACCACTTCGGCCACGTCGACGGCAGTGCTGATGGCTCGTCCACGAGCCTTTAGGGTCAGCTTCTTGGCGCCCGTGTTATAGTGCATCATTACAGCCGTAGCATAGGCCATGATCGGCTTCTTACCGATCAGTATGGTGTCCGCTGGGATATCAGTTCTGCGCATTTGGGTAGGAGCCCTCTCTGCCTTCTTTGGTTCTTCTGACATTCGTTCACCCCCGAGATATCGGTAGTACGCTGTACGCAAACGCCCTTATGCGCTGACCTCCCTTATGAGCCTACCCTTTCTTCTCTCTCACAAAAAGTAAAAAAATCGATCACGCTTTGTTGACGCTTGGACCCGCGCTAGTCGAATCGTTCAGAACCGGCCCAGTTCTCAAATTTCAAGCCCTCCTCTCCAAGAGACCGCCCGCATAAAAGTGAAAATAGCGGACAACTAGTCTTTCGAGCAGCGATTCATCGCGTTGTTCTCTTATGTATCAGTCGATTATTCTAGAGCGAGGCTTTTGTCGAAGACAATGAAGTGTGCGTTGTGTGGGTCAAACTTTGAGTGCAAAGGCCTCCTCGGCTGCTGGTGTCGCTCCGTGGACATCTCGCGCGAGCAGCTAGGCGAACTCTCCAAGCGGGCTTCGGACTGTATTTGTCCCAATTGTCTTGCTGAAGTTCAGGGATAGAGTCTCGCATTCTTGAATCTATCCTGTTGATCTGACTAATTGACCTCCGAGAGACGTAAGTTTCGATTTTGCTTGGAACCGGAGTGTAGCAGAGAGAATGATTTCTGGAATGGAGTCTGAATCTTGTCTTGTATTGCTTTATCTCTTGTGGAACAGAGAATGCCGCGCGAAGACGAACTCTCTTCGGCCACATACTCGGGCCATCGCATGATAAGATGAGAAAAAGAAGAAAGGCTAGGGGTGAGGAATTTCGATTCTGGTCCTACATGCCGCCTTTCTTCTTCGACTTTTTCTTCTTAGCGTTCGTCGGCTTGTTCACCCGGCTCTCAACTCACAATGGTGTTTGCTTAAGAATTCTCCTGTTTTCTCGGAGACATGACATTTCGTGGCGAAAATTTCCGATCAGACGCGGTTCATTGTGTAACCTACAGACTTCTGATAGATTTCTCTTCCTCTAGACACTTCGGCGTCTCGTACAGTTTTCTGAGTTTGCTTTGAGAGAATCGTCTGGGACATCTTCCGGTCCCATCTCGTTTCTGCACATTTGACCCGGTCAAATTCGTTGGAGCTCCCAGTCTTCGTTGCTGTTTGTAAGAAACTTGTTCATCCGCAGACTGGTTTCAACGATGCTCGCTCAGCAGACCTAAAACCAAACATATTGCGAGTCTGCAGCCCATCTCAGTAACGTTCGTATCGCTGTTAACCGATCAGTAGTGGGACAAACTACCTCCAGCACGAGTGAAGAGGTTGCAGAGCTCTGGTTGGAATCTATCTTTTTTGTTAGACCGCTAAGCCACTTATCAACCGTCTTACGATCGGACTACCCTTTTTGCGTGGCAAGGAAAGGAAGAGTCTTGGGGATGAATTTGGCGGATGCCACCTCATGAAGAAAAAAACTCTTTTCCATAGGAAAGATTCGCCCATTATCAGCCCTGATCTCGAATCTGACGCCATGTCTCTTAGATGCATAGTAAATCTTTCTTGACGACTCGTAAAAACGTCACCTGATCCAAGCCTGGACTGTGCCCTGAATCGCCTGTCTCGCCCATAATCACTACCAGACAGAAAATTTTCTCCTCTAAAAGGGGGGGTCTTGCACAGCGCACCTCGCAACGCAAGAGTGTCCCTCCGGACCTCCTGTGAAAGTAACTTGGCAGGAGACCTATCGCACGGTGTCGGGCTTCACAAGGATCTTCGCGGACTTGACCTGAACTGTCTTAGTCGACGAATATTGTTTCCTTCGGGAAGACTTCGATTCCAGTGGTCGAGATCTTGTATGGGCGTGGTTGCATGTCGATCGCGGTCTCTCTCATCTTCTCTACCTGCATGACCCGGTTGTACGTCTTACCGACCTTCGCGTTGGACAAGATCATGACCCCGTGTGCCAAGTACTCTTCCAGCTGCACCGCTCGCTCTACTGTCGGTCCCATAGCTCGCAGCTCTGTGGTCATTAGACAGGTCGCGCCGGTCTTTACAAGTGCATCGACAAGATCGAGAATCGCGGTCCTCCGCTCCACCATCTCCGGATACTGGAATATCAGCGAGGTTACAGGGTCAACGACAATTCTCTTCGCATTGATCAGCTCAGTGTGTGTCTTGATCCCCTCGATAAGGCTCAAGATCGAGAAGTCCTTCCGACCTATAGAGGTCCGGCCGATCTTCACCTCACCCGGCATATGACGCAACGGCGACGCGTTGATGAAAGCGAACTTCTTTCCCTTCTCAAGTTCCTCGAACTTCCAGCCAAACAGGCTCATCTCACGGTAAAAGTGCGCTTTCGTCTCGTCCAAGCTCACAAACGCGCCATTCTCGCCGTACATCTTGATCCCGTTCATCAAGAACTGCGAGGTCAGGATCGTC
Source organism: Candidatus Bathyarchaeota archaeon (assembly GCA_005884605.1). The sequence goes on along the minus strand of VBBE01000076.1, from coordinate 5,101 downwards.
TTGCCAGTACCAGGCCCACCGACGAGCAGTATGACTCGTCCCCGTGGAAAACCACCAGTCAGGATTTCGTCAAGGCCCGGAATGCCGGTCGGAGTTCTATCAACCATAGGCATTGCTATTGTCCACTCTCACAATCGAACTTTGAAGCAGATACTTCCAACATGGTATAAATCGCTTCGGATTCAACACCCATGGAACCTGTCTTGAACCCTATTGTTACCGGACCTTCACCGCGAAGGTTACTCCTTCCAGGAGAGGCCACAATCTAAATCCACACAAGGTGCAACAAGACGACAAATTGTGGGTCGGACTGGGAAAAGAAACGTTTCACTAGATCGTGCTGATCCATATCATTCGACGCATCCAATCTTCCCGGCATCGGGAAAGTTTGCGCTCAATGACCGAAAGCTTATGTTAGATTCCACCCGCTCACGTCCGCATGGCCCTCCAAAACCTCGCTCGCTGGAGCGGACCTACACTGATGCTTGGAGGACTACTTCTGGCAATACACTACCTTACCCACCCCTTGGGAGAGACCCCCCAATTCATTCGAAGCGCCATCTGGGCGTCAGCCCACTTTATCGGAGCGGTTGCCTGGGTGCTGATCCTTCTAGGATCGGCGGGGTTCTACAGCCAATACTCCGGCAAGCTAGGCCGCTTAGGGTTGGCTGGCTTCCTCCTAGCCTTCATCGGAGGAGCTAACAGGCCTGGAGAATTACTAGTCGTCGGCACAGTCATCGGTCCCCTGATCGCAACGCAGGCACCGTCGCTCCTGGATCCGGCAGGCGCCCTCTACGGTCCCTTGCTATTGACGGTAGGGCTTATCACACTTACTTACGGCCTCGGCTTCTTCCTCCTTGCCATTGCCACGCTTCGTTCAGCTATCGTTCCCCGTACACCCATTGTTCCGCGCTTGTCCATCTGGATGGTCATCCTCGCCATACCTCTAGCACTCGGCTTCTTCATCTTCTTCATCATTGGCAGTATTGCCGGTCTTATCTTCTCGCTAGGTCTGATCGGATGGGGCTACGGGCTGTGGCTTAACCAAATGTCAATGCCAACAGACTCTGTTCGATAGGCCCTTGCCGGGCTCTGGGTCCAACCAGTAGAAGCACTCTCCTCTGGGAAGCAACCACATAAGACCCATGCGAGCGGTTTCGGAAATTCTCGTGATCTAGGACACGCTTGGAGCCACGAGTTACCGGTCTGCTGAAATCCTGGTTACACCCTCCTTAGCACCATAGAGAAGGCCAAGAGCATTCAGGCCTCAAACTTCCAGTCTAGGCCTACACTTGCTCGGTGGAGAGCGTGCCCCACAGAAAAACACGAAACAAACACTACGAGACCCTACAGGGCCCAAGTCTCCCAGTGCTCGGAAGTGTTCCAATCATTCCGCATACGTTTTCGATACTGTTTCGACTCTCTGGTCCGAGGACGTGGGTCTTCCCGTCTTTCAGCTTCATTCTAGGTTATGCGGTAGGTGGCGGTGGACAACTATCTGCGATAGGTATCGGCATAGCTGTTGCATCTCTGGTGACGGCCGCAACCAATATAGTAAACGCTTATGCCGACAGGAAGGAAGATGCAACAAATCAACCCCAACGCTTGTTCTGGCTGGGCCAGATCGGCTCGAGACAGATAACCGCCTCTCTAGTAGTACTCTACTCTAGTGCAGTCGCGCTTGCAATCTACCTAGGACCTCTTTTCATACTGGTTCTAGGCCTTGGCATCTTAAACTCAATCTTCTATTCACTGCCTCCACTGAGATTCAAAGCAAAACCATTCGCTAGTCTCGCCTCTTTCTCTGGTGCACTAGGGCTTCCGTTTCTCGGAGGCTTAGGTGCTCGAGGGTCTCTGGATCTTCTCAACCCAATGCTCTGGCTACTAACATGGTTCATGTTCACATACGGGACTGTCAAGAACTTGCCGGACTATTTTGGAGACATGAAGGCCGGCGTCCGGACCTCAGCCACCATCTTCAGGAACGTAAAGAATGCGGTTCTCTTCAGTTGCACGCTTCTTTCTACGCCCTTTATCTTTCTCGTAGCGCTAGTGTCACTAAGACTTCTAGAACCAATCTACATCGTGGACCTTGCGTTAATCCCGTTATTCGCTTTCATCATCACCGAGATGCTTAGGGCCAAGGACGCTGCTGGCCTCGAGAAGGCTCACACTCTCGGCTTCTTCTACGCCACATCCTTCTTACTCTTCACACTTGTCCTGACATCTCCCACCATACAATCACTTCTGATGGTGCTCGCGGCCTTCCTCTGGACTCTGACGGTTGCGAAGATCAGCGTCCACTCTAGGGTCGAGTCCAGAGACTGGGAGAAACAGAGGAGGAAGAGGCCGTGAAGAACGCTCTCGCGAACAAGGAACTATCTTTCGACCTTCTCAAAGGGCTGGTCACCACCCCTATTACGACCGGTCTGAACTTCGCGCTCTTGGCACCACCCGGCGCAGGAAAGACCACTATTTGCCAGAGCCTGCTCAAAGAAGCAGTCGAAGCCGGTTTGAGATGCCTTTATGTCATAACAAACAACCCCATTTCACTGATCAAGGAACAAGTCCGCGCGCTGGGACCTGCGCCGGGAAGAGCTGACCAGATAATCTACGTCGACATGTACTCATGGCTCCTCGGAGAACGCTCCCAGGAGAGATTCCAAATAGACAATGCCTCGGATGTCGCATCAGTCAGCGTCGTATTATCGAGTGCGGCGGAAGCGGCTGGCGACCGTTCCTTCGTTGTCTTCGACTCGCTATCAACCCTACTCTCATACAATTCCGAAGAACTCTCCATACGGTTCATGAAATCACACCTCGCCCGGATGAAAAAACATGGCAACATTGGTGCGTACGCGATAGAACTCGGAATACACAGCAACTCATTCTACAATGAGGTCCGCTCCAGCTTCGACGGAGTGATCGACTTGAAACTGGACGAGATGGATGGTGAGCTACGGCGATTCGTCAGAGTTTACAGCTACAGGGGAGCGCATGAGACCAAATGGTTCCGGCTCCTAATCGGGCCCGATAGATCGGTGAAAATCTACTGAGAATGAAGCGAACAATGGCAAAGACGATTTTCGCTCTCGGATTCAAAAAGCATGCAAGTGTTAACCTTATCGCAGATGAAAGGTACAATCCGCTTAAATTGCACACAAAAGAGGGCTCCATAAAGTGACGACAATGGAGCCTACTGGGATCAAGGTCCTAGACGACCTCTTATCAGGAGGTCTCCCAAGACCCTCAGCCGTCGGGTTGATAGGGGCAGTAGGCAGCGGCAAGTCCTCATTGGTAAGACAGCTCGCGGTGAATATGCTCGAAAAAGACTTTCGAGTACTCTACTACGCAATAGACGAGTCTGCGGAGGACGTGCGAGAAGGAGTTGCCTCCTATGGTATCAATGTTCCAAAGTATGAAGAAGAGGGACGACTGGCTTTCATCGATATCTTCGCCCTCGGCGTCGAACGCTTAGCCGAAGCTTACCCGGTGGAAGAACCCGAGAGAATCGTGGATAGCACATTCAAGTTCTCCGACCTCGTTGCTCAAGGCCGTAGCTTCACACTCAAACATCTGGGAAAGAAACAGTTCGTCATCATGGACTCTCTAACACCTTTCTTCCTTATGGTTGAAGCGAAGAGAGTCTTCCAGTTCGGCCAAGTCCTGAAGTACGCAACCCGCTTTGCAAAGGCAATCGGGGTCGCAACTCTTCACACTAAAGTTCTTGATGAATCAATCGAGAACGCGATGGTCAACTTCGCTGATGTTGTTCTGGAGCTAGAGCGGAGGAAAACTCCCGAAGGCATCAGTAGAGGAGGAACGTTAAGATTAGTGAAGTTGGGAAAGACGCAGATCCCATCGAGGGGATATTACTACGAGATGACCCCGCAAGGAATAGTCATTAGCACCGCCCCTCCCATCTGACTTCAACTCCTGTCGGCCCGATCAAAGACCCAGTAAATTTGGGCTGCAGAACGCTGAATCAGTCTAGGCCTTTTCTCTCGACGGCACGATAGGTTCGCTTTCTTCCAACAAGGGGAAAGGTCCAACTAGCACACGACACTCTTTTCTAAGGATCAAAATCTCGGGTGGATGAAATTTTGAACGGAGAGTCCGTCCTACCAACCATTGCTCCAGTAGCTGTCAGATCATCATCTCCGAGACTTCTGGTCTATGAATTCAGACAGGACGATCCCAAGAAGTGCACCTCGGCCAGACTCAGAAAATCTCGGCTAGTACAAAGTCTGCCGAACATGCGACGAATCCCTTCCTCCGCTATAGTCTTGAACCCTACGAGCAGCAAAATACTCTCATTCGAGGATCGAGAATTAACACTACGCCACGGCTTGGTTGCGTTGGACTGTTCGTGGAACTCGTCGGAACGGGTTTTCGATCGAAACATTCCAGGAAATAGCCGGAGACTTCCGATTCTTCTAGCCGGGAATCCGACAAACTACGGAATCCAAGGCAGACTAAGCACGGCCGAAGCTCTTGCGGCTGCACTCATTCTAACAGGTTTTCGGAAATCCGCAGAAGCTATTCTGTCATTGTTCAATTGGGGAGAAACTTTTCTATCGCTCAACCAGGACCCTCTAGAAAGTTATGTGGTGGCAAAATCTTCAGAGATTTCGTTTTTGGAAGAGGAATTTTTCGGTTCGCGCTAAGGGTAAATGTTTAAATCGGCTATTCGTCCCGTAGCCCTCTTTGGTAGCATAGCAGGTCGAATAGTAGCCCATAGTCCCGGCGGCGGCGTCAATCCGACGCTTAGGGCGTTACGCCCGTGAATGACCGATTGACCTCCACTGTGGGCGAAAGACGATGCGGACCCAAAGAAACCCGGGCAGTCAAATACCCTGGAACGTTTAGGTCTAAGATAGGCTCGTAGCCACCTGCTAAACTCCAGCCGATTCCTGTACATATTATGGCGTCCGAAACTCCAATCGTATTAGACTCCGCTTGATCCTGGCGGACCCAACTGCTATCGGGATGAGACTAAGCCATGCGAGTCGCACGCTTCCTAGCCACGGTGGGAGCGTGGCGTACGGCTCAGTAACATGTGGCTAACCTACCCTCAGGACTGGGACAACTTCGGGAAACT
>VBBE01000151.1 GCA_005884605.1 Candidatus Bathyarchaeota archaeon | reverse complement strand
GCAAATCATTACCTGACTCTAGACGAAAAAGCATCATTCCTACGAGGTTTCTTTGAAGGTGACGGCGGTGTAAACACCAGACGAAATACAATTCAATGCAACCAATCATTCGTTAACACTGAAAAACTAGAAATTGTGTGCAACTATCTGCGCGAGTTAAACATCAAAAATCGCGTCGGAACGTACAAGTATGCGTATTCAACTAACCCAACACTCTTTTTAGAACTTTCAGGCTTAGAGGCGCATGTAAGGTATTACACACAAGTTGGTTTTATTTCGAAAAATAAAGAAGAAAAACTTCGCCAGATAATGCTTACTCGTATTAGGAAAGCCCAACACTACAATAATCCTCGCTTTGGAGTATATCTCAAAGCGCGAAAAAACAACGCACTCTCGTTCTTGCGAGAGGTACGAGTCATCAACAAGGAGATACTAGACTACGATGATTACGTGTATGACATAACGCTTGAATGGGAAGAATTCCCATACTATTTTGCCAACGGCATCTTGACCCATAACAGTCTCTATCCGACGCTCATGACGCGGATGAATCTTAGCGGTGAAACTGTCAACTGTACATGTTGCCCCGATTCCGCGAACCGTGTTCCAGAGCTCGAGTTCAACATCTGCGAACGATCGGCTGGCATCGTTCCTCTTTCCCTGAAAATCCTGCTCGACAAGCGAGCCCGGTACAAGGTTGCCAAGAAAACTGTCGTGGACGAGGAGTTGAAGACGCTTTATGACCAACGTCAGGCTGCGCTCAAGTGGATCCTAGTTTGTTGCTTACCGCCTGAATCACCTGTACTGATCTCTCGGAATGGAAGGGTCAGTTACGAACAAATTGGCGAAATCATCGACCAGCTATTAGGTGAGAACGTAGGAGTCTTTGATTGTCCTCAGGAATTGTTTGTTGCAGGAGTCGATAAGAATCTAAGGTCAAAATTTTGCAGAGTCTCGAAACTAATCAAGACTCCTTCTCCAGAAAAACTCCTGAGAGTAAGAATGGATGATGGTAGGCAAGTAGAATGCACTCCTAATCATTCATTTTATGTTCTGAGAAATGGGCACCTGGTTGAAATAAACGCGGAGAAGTTGTCAAAAGGAGACCTCGTACCAGTAGCCAAAGGAATCGTTCACAATGCAACAGTTTCGAGATTAGATCTTCTAGAACGAGTTAGACAGGAGATAGGCCAGACTGAGAACAACCTTTGGCGCGCCAAAAGTGATAGCCTCCAATCAGTCGTGAGCTCTTCTTCGAACACTCTTCAATTTGCCCTGAAAAAGGAACGAAGACACATTCACTCTTCTCGACTACGAGACGCCCACTCTCGAATCATGAATCTGCTAGATTCTGATATTGGTTTTGTCGCCGTAAAAAAAATCGAGCAGATCGAATCTTCTTCTCCCTTTGTGTATTGTTTTGAGATCTCGAACGATGAGAACTTTCCTGCTTTCTTTACAGGATCCGGTGGGGTTCTTGTCCACAACTCCTTCGGCTATCTTGGCTTCAAGAATGCTCGTTTTGGAAAGATAGATGCTCACATAGCGACCTGCGCTTTCAGCAGACAGGTTCTGGGACAGGCGGCAGCTCTGGCTGAGGCTCGTGGTTTCAAGCTTGTCCATGGAATAGTCGATTCGTTCTGGCTGCGCAAGCATGAAGCGACAAGAAGCGAGTACGAGGACCTCTGCAGAATCATCCGTGAAGAGCTTAGGCTACCGATCTCTTTCGAGGGAATATACAAGTGGATTGTTTTTCTCAGTTCGAAGACAGACTCGAAGGTCGGAGTGCTAAACAGGTACTATGGTATTTTCGAAGATGGAACACTCAAAGTTCGCGGAATAGACCTTCGAAGACATGATACTCCCGATATCGTTCGACAGTGCCAGACGGAGATGCTAGATATCCTCACCAGGGCTCGTGATTCAAACGAGTTCAGACTTCTCATTCCCAGCGCTCTCAAGATCCTGGAAAAGTTCGTAAGCTCGCTGCGAGACGGCAGCGTTCCCCTGGAGGATCTTGTGATAGTCAGGAACTTGAGCAAGAATCCGGACGAGTACAGTCACCAGGTTCCCCAGGCGATAGCTGCGAGACATCTTGTTGCACATGGAGGTTCAGTGCACGCGGGACAGCAAGTCAGCTACATCCTAACCAATGACCAGACCCGCACGGCTGTACCGCCCGAGATTGTCGATCAAGGCACAGTCTATGATTCGGAGCGGTACGTCGACCTTCTCTGCTCTTCAACAGCAAACCTCCTCTTACCCCTCGGGTACGACACGAAATACCTTCGATCCATGTTCAAGACAACCGAGATGAAACGGCCTACAGCCCACCAAAGACCGTTTTCATAACGCGCTTCTCATAGAAAATCGCCTGGAATAAGCCCTGATCTCGGTTATAGGAGCTCTTCCCTGCATTTCCTAGCAAATCGTTCTTGGCGCCTGGCCCAGAACGCTATGCTATCCAAGCCTGGACCTTGCCCCGAATCGCCTGTCTCGCCCATAACCACTGCCAGACAGCAAGTATTCTCGGGAGAAAGAGGGTCTTAGTGACTCGACCTCGCGACCCAAGAGTGGTTTATCCAGAAATAAACGGTTCTAGAGGTATCTTGTCAGTGTCTGATTGTCCAGTGTAGCGATCTCGGTCTTGCCCGTCGGGATGAATGGATGCCTGGTAACAGTGAGCTGCGTATGCGCTCCCTTATCCTCCAGTATAGCAGAGACATGAGCTGTTCTAGCTAGAACATCATCCATCGCCTGTCTTCGTGACTGTAAGTTCGTTACGACAATGATCATTTTTCTCTGCTCTGCAAGAGTGGCCAAGGAACGAGTATCTTTGGAGAAGAGATCGAACGCTTCCCTCTTCTCCTTGACATCCGGATCGCAGTATAGAGCTGTAATATCTGATACGATCGCCAGCCTGGCATCGCACTCGCCAATTGACCTAGCGAGCCTTTCAGTAATGAACCCGCTTAGCTGGTGATGGGTGAACGCTCTGCTGAGATGAATCCGCAGCTTCGTCCTCTCTTCATCAAGCCCGAGGCTGAAAGCGTGCCGAGATACCGTATATGCATCGAAAACGTTTCCCCCATCAACAAACACGACATCACTATCCAGCCCCGGCGGAGGAGGATAGACTGCTCGGACGGAGAGGAGATGGCTGAGAGCATTGGACGCTTCGCCCTGTAGAGTGACTAGCTGGCCGAAGCGGAGAACAAGGGTCTGATCAAGCAGTTCAATCCCTGAAGGCAGATCCGATCGGACATCTCGGAGAAGTGTGCTTCCTCTACTCAGCTTCGCCTCAAACGACTCGTCAGGTTCGATTAGCTGCTCGGGGTCTTTGCAGACCGGGTTCGTAAGAAACCGTCTTCCTAGTGGAAGAGTAGACGTTTGTACTCTCAGGGTTTTGTCAAGCTCGAAACCGCATCCGGGACAGGTGTTCGAGAAGGCGAGCTGGATTTTGCGGGGATTGATGAACGGTTTCGAGAGGACTAGAGTTTCATCGCATAGGTTGCAACTGTACAGAAAGCCTTGAGGGCTTGACTGGTCCTGGTCTAGCTGCCAGATCTTGGACTGTAGAGGTTCAGTGGAGTGGCGAGTTCCCATGCTTTCGGCTCATTGTAAGGATCCTATTCGTCGCGTTTGTTGCGGGGGACAGCGTCTTCCACACCCTTCTCCGTGATGCGGAAGTAGGTCTCGGATTCTGGCAGATAGGGTGAATCTATGACCTTGGCAACGCGTAGTCCCTGACTGGACTTTTTGAGCATGATACGATGGGTTGATGCATGCGCCATGATGTTCCCGCCTGCAGGGCGCATAGGATCGCCGAAGAACGCCTGCGGATTAGCCTGCACCTGATTGGTGACGACGACTGCAAGGTTGAGAGCTTGAGCGATGCGGAGGAGCTTATGGAGATGGCTGTTCAAACGCTGCTGTCGTTCACTGAGGGACTCTCGACCAATATATTCCCCGCGGAAGTGTGAGAGGATAGAATCGACAACAAGCAGTTTGATATTTTCTTCCTTGCAGATCTTGAAAGCGTGATCAACAGTCAGTATCTGATGGTCACTATTGTAAACACGGCTATAGATGATGCCGTCGAGAATCTTGTCAGCATCCTGACCACTAGCCTGGGCCATCTGGAATACTCGTTGGGCCGCGAAAGTCCCCTCAGTATCGATGAAGAGAACCTTCCCCTCCAATCCGCCCTCTGCCGCGGAAAGCTGAGTCTGAATACTCAGTTTCATAGAGATCTGAGAATTATGGGTCACGAATCCGTTGACGATGTAGTTGTGGTGCGGATTAACTTCGTAGTCGACCATTTCTACCGGTCCATTCTTTTCCTCGACACTGAGGACCTTTTCCCATGCAAGATCGCTCTCGACCAAAGTGTTGAGTCGATCTATGATATGCTCGGCCTCTTTTTCAAAGGCAAAGCCTGCTTTCTTTGCATCCGTAGAAAAGGTGTTGATGTTTCGGATGAGTTCCTGAAGCGTATGCCTAGTAGGATATGCCTGGTCAATAACTAGATAGTTCTTCACCCATCTTTTCCAAACAGGGCTTTCAGAGTTCAAGCCTAGAAGATGTCCTAGTCTGTGGAAGATTTTTCTGGGAACAGGAATAATGTCTGCAATGAAGTTTCTGCGCTCTATATTCCATTTACTGAATTTTTCTATGTTTGCAGTCCTATCGGATCCTATCTCGTTGGCAAATTTGAGGGCGTACTCTCCACTTATCGCCAAAGACTTACCATATCGCATTCTAGCGTATATTCCTAGTTTCAACAATAGAAACCGGAGCTGTTCGAGTAGCGGCTGGTGGACTGAGTAGAGTTCGATTAAAGGCGCTTTCTCTTGCGCCCACCCATCGCCGTCAAAATACGCCCGGATCAGCGCCTTAGTTTCGTCTGCTCCAAGACGTAGGGCTTGCTTAGGTAGAAGCTTTCTTGCAGTCTTACCCTCTCCTTTACTCTTTAGCGTCGGCATCAGTTTCACAAACCAATCTCCTATCTGGACTGAGCAGACAATCTGATCATGGGGATGACTTGGGGGCGAATGTGAGGGAGTGCCGAAAGTTTTTTCGAAACACCTACTGTACTCTTTTTGCAGGTCCTTGTCAGTATTGGTGAAGACTAGAGTGCATGAATTCTGTGCCCATTGAAGAGACCCTTCACTTGCAAGGTATCCAAGCAGCTTTGCGAGCTCAACACTGACCTTCGCTGGGAACGCATACTGTTTACCATGCTCTGTTGAAGGAGAAGGAAGCTCATAGGGCTCCTCGACGAGAGGCAGTCTGCGAATTACTGCTAACCATCGTTTTTCCTTCAGATCTCCTGCATGAATCTCCGCGAGTTGGGCTTCATTGTCTAATGTGAAGAACCTGTGCTGTGGACTGCAGATCACTCTGAAACCTCCTGAGGCTTTGATCTCAACCGGTTTGGGCACATCCTGCAGAAACTTTCGCAAAGCCTTACCCGAAGTTGCGTGATTCGCGGAATCAATCTCAAAAGGCGAATCAGCGAGCGATAGATCAGAAGCAATTGTGGGCCCGGTGGACGTAAAAATTATCGAGTCTTTGTTTACACATTTGCCCGCGCCGAATTCGCCGACGAACTCGGTGATAGCCTGAGTCTCTAGTCCACCACCCAACAGCGTGTTGAGGTTGCTCGATCCGAAGCTGAGGCGGAGCAGAGTCTTGCGTCGCTCCCATAACTGTTTGGCAGTGACAAAGTCCGTCTGGATGGTTTCGCGAGCAGCTTTGCTGATCTTGTGGGCAACGCTGCTCTCGAGACCGGCTTTCTCGACAAGCTCGCGTATAGGGGCGATGGCGAGGGCCGAGATAGAGTCGTAGCCTGCTTCCCGAAGCTTGTTTGCGGTGACCGGTCCGACGCCGTCCAAGTCTTGAATATCTAACACTTCAGCAGTCATAACACATCTATGTGACGCCACTTCGCGTTCGCTTATCTCTCACAGTGAAGAGTGAAAGTATTCTTCCGACTTGGAAGGCTCTTAGTCTGTTGAACTAGTGCGTCCCGTCTCAAGACGCTTTAGGAGCTGGAGGCGAATCCTTCCTATCCAGCCTGGACGACCACTGGCTCATCGTCTTCGACAACAATTCCCGAAAACGCTTCACCGCCGACGTAAGCCGCAACAGCTCAGGAATATCCCGTGTCGTGTACGTGATTGATGCGGCTGAAACAGGCAGGGAAGCCCCCATACCAGTCAAAGGCTGGTCCATCCGAACCCACCCATGACCCAGCTCCGACAGCAAAGGCAGAACACTCGTATCCGTTTCCCCAGTCAGCTTGTAGAGACTCGGCTCCCGAACATCCAACCGGGACAATTTACTGGTAAACGAGGACTCCTTAGAGAACTTTAGATCCGCCTGGAACGCCCGTGCCAATTGCTCCGTTAATGCCCGCACCTCCAAAAAACAGTCCGGCAACATACCCAGGAGAAGATTCACACGAAGACTCTGCGATAAGGGATGCAAGACTCGAACGAGATAGTTCGGAACCGCATGACGAGAAAACGTATCCGAAAGATGACCCAGCCCCATAACCCATGACAAATGGGACTTGAAATCCTCACGTAGTCCCAAGACCTCGCTCCAAGCCTGACTCCCCTCACCAGATTGACAGAAATCCAGGTTCCGAGTCAAAGACACGTTCACCTGGCGAAGAACATCAACATCCACAGGCGAGACCAGCGGCTCCTGAGCGGGCAAGGATATCCAGCCCTTGAGCGTCAGTCAGGGTGAGAGATAGGCAAAATGTTCCCCGCGCGCAGCCATAGTCGTTCATGACTGGTACTTGATCGAACCAGAAGATCCGACTAGGAATCCTGTTAAGCTGCCAAATAGCACATCTGTTCTCGTGAAGTCGGTCCTATCGATCAGCGAAGAAGACGTAGGCCGAACTCTGACGGTCCAGAAATCGACCCAGCTTGCTCGGCGAGCTTACCTCTTACGAGCCAAGAGAAGAGTACTCGAACCACTCCGTACATGGTTCACGGTTCGAGATGGAGCATCTTTCTATTTCATGCCTGCGCACGTATCTGGCCTAAAGACAGCATCGGTGAAAGTTGTCAGCTTAAATCCTAGAAACCGCAACAATCATCTCCCATCGATATCAGCTACGATCTACGTCTTCGACTCAAGAACCGGGTCTGAGCTGGCCCGAATTGCCGGGAACAACTTGACCGCGATCAGAACCGCAGCCAGCTCGGCATTAGCAACCGACATTCTAGCCCTCAAAGAGGCAGATTCCCTAGGAATAATCGGATCCGGAAAACAAGCTCACGCTCATCTCCCAGCAATGCTGGAAGTGAGAAGTTTTTCACGGGTCCTAGTCTATTCTCCATCAAAGGCTCATCGGGAGAACTTCGTCCGATGGGCCTCCAAGATTACCGCGGTACCCGTAACTTCTACAGATTCCGCTCAAGAAGTGGCTCGAAAATCCGACATTCTCGTCCTGGCCACCACTTCTCGTGTCCCTCTCTTCAAGGGCACTAACGTTCCTCTTGGGACCCATGCGAACGCCATAGGGGCTGCTCTGCCGAGTTCACGAGAGATGGACACAACTCTCGTAAAAAGATCCATTCTTGTTGTCGACTCTGTGGAACAGGCTGTCGCAACCTATGGAGATATCGTGATCCCGCTCAAGGAGAAGGCGATTAAGAAATCGCACATCAGAGCGGAGCTAGGCGAGCTACTCCTCGATCCCAACCTCGTAGGGAGAAGAGAGAATCAAATTACCGTCTTCAAGGCTGGAGGGCTAGGAGTGTTGGACGCGGTCTTTGCAGACTATGTGGTCTCGCAGTTTTGGCGTTCTTGATGAAATCCTAGTTGGGTGTTATGAGGCCGCGAGGATTCGGTGTTGATAGGCGCTGACGCGTAGGCCCGGAGAGCGAAGGTTGTCAGTGGCTTCTAGCAACGTAAGTTCTGGAAACCCGTACGACAGAACCAATTTAATACTGGGTCGTAGGTTTCGCGGTCTCCGTGGGCCGGTAGATCAGCCTGGTACACAGCGCGTTAGGGCTGGCCGAAGATCGCCCGCTTGGCAGGTCATCCTCGACCCTGAGTGCGGGAAGGCACTAACCCTGCTCCGTAGGGCCGCGGGTTCAAATCCCGCCCGGTCCACCACGAATAGGCTCTGGCGCGCGAGGTTCGAGTAGGCCCACGGGGGGTCCGAAAAATTCACCAAAGCCGTTTCAAGAACCTGTTTCAGGTACCTGTTCACGAATCGTTTCGCGAACCCTGTTTCAAGGAGCGATTTCAGGAACCCGAGTTCAGGGGTGCGATTCTGAGAGGCGAATCGAAAACGCGATCCAAAATCGGATTCCTATGACTCGTTCCGGGATGCTGTTCGGGATGATCAGATTCACAACCTTTCTGAGGTGCGTGTCCCGCGCTGTCGGCCAATGGCTTGTCGAGCAGTGTTTACCCTAGCCCCGCGGGCCCGCGGGAAAAATGTGAGTTGGTCTTATAGGTAAACGCGGAATGCCAGAGGCTGCGGAGCATCCTTTGCCGAGTAGACAACCCTCTTGGTTTGAGACGATCAACCCGGCCACAGGCAAGACCCTCAAACGATACAAATCATCGACGAAGAGCGACGTTGACAAAGCAGTTACGAAAGCCAAAAAAGCGTTTGAAAAGTGGCGCCAACTCTCGCCTAACAAACGCGCAATCTATCTGGAGAGAACAGCGAAGACCCTTCGGGCACAGAAGGAGAGACTGGCTCGAATAATCACACAGGAAGTGGGGAAACCGATCAAAGAGTCATTACCAGAAGTTGCAAAATGCGCCTGGGCTTTGGAATACTATTCCGAGCACGGCCCGAAATTTCTGAACCCAGAGGCGACAAAGACAGACGCGACAGACAGTTACGTAGCCTTCGAACCACTGGGCGTCATTGGCTCCATCATGCCCTGGAACTTTCCACTATGGCAATGCATCCGCTTCGCAGCACCGGCCTTGATGGTAGGCAACACGACCGTGTTCAAACCCTCCAGCATAACACCTCAATCAGGACTGGCCCTCCAAAGCGCCTTCGAGTCAACCGGAATGATACCAGGATGCTTTAGTATAGTTCTCGGTAGCGCTCAGGTAGCCAACTATCTAATCGAATCTGATACTGTCGCTATCTCCTTTACTGGTAGCGTGAATGCCGGACGCATAGTGGCCCAATCCACGAGCGGTCAACTGAAGAAATTCGTCCTTGAACTGGGAGGAAGCGATCCCCTCATAGTTCTGGAAGACGCGGACATTGAGGCAGCTTCAACCGGCGCGGTCGCAGGCCGTTTCATCAACAACGGCCAGAGCTGTATCGCCACCAAGAGAATCTTTGTCATCAAGAAAGTTCTAGACGATTTCCTAGAAAGATTCGAGAAGAAGACAAAGTCATTGAAGGTAGGAGACCCTCTAAGTCCCGAAACAGACATCGGACCCATTGTCAGAGAAGACGCACTCAAGAGATTGGACGAACAGGTCAAAGACGCGGTCAGGCAGGGAGCCAACCTGGAACTTGGTGGCGAGAGACTCCGGCGCAAAGGGTCATTCTACGCTCCCACTATCCTCACGAACACAACACCGGACATGAGGATCATGCAAGAGGAAACATTTGGACCCGCCGCGCCAGTCATGGCGGTCAGAGACGAAAGTGAGGCGATAAGACTCGCCAACAGGAGCGAGTTTGGTCTCGGAGCGAGCGTTTGGGGAACGGATACTAGAAGGGCAGAGAAGGTGGCGAGAGAAGTGTCCTCTGGCCTAGTGACGGTCAACAATGTTGTCGTTTCTGACCCGCGGATGCCATTCGGCGGAGTCCGGCATAGCGGAATTGGTCGTGAACTGTCAAGATATGGAATGCTGGAATTCGCGAACATAAAATCGATCCGTCTCTATGAAAAATCGCCACTAGCCCATGCCCACGTAGAATAGTAGACACCCAGGTGACGCGTCGTGGGAGACGGGACGACTCTTGTCTACTCCGAGAAGTTTCTAGATTACAACCTCGGACCCCTTCACCCTCTGCGTCCAGTAAGAGTGAAGCTAACCTATGACCTGATCCAGTCGAAAGGAGTACTCAACGGAGACACAGTCCAGATCACAACGCCTCGCATGGCTTCTGAGGAAGAAATTCTTCTCTTCCATGAAAGAGAGTACGTTCGCCTGGTTCAGAAGTACAGTGAGAGAGGTTCAGGGCTTTTGGATGCGGGCGATACTCCTGCTTTCAAGGGATGCTTTGAGGCCACCAGCCTAGTCGTGGGTGCCTCCCTCAAGGGATGTGACAGCATAATGAGTGGAAAATTCGCTCATGCCTTCAACCCATCTGGAGGATTGCATCACGCACATCCCGAACGCGCTTCGGGGTTCTGCATCTTCAACGATCCAGCGGTCACCATCAATTATTTGAAGACGAAATACAAGGTCAAGCGACTTGTCTACTTGGACATAGACGCCCATCATGGCGACGGCGTCATGTATGGGTTTTACAACGATCCCTCAGTACTAGACATAGATTTCCACGAGAGTGGAAAATATCTATTTCCCGGAACTGGATTCCCGGATGAGATTGGAGAGAATGAGGCGAAGGGGCTCAAGCTAAACATGCCACTCCCGCCTGGAACGGGGGATGAGGCCTACATGAAGGCGTTTCACAAACTTGTTCCCGAAACGGTGAGAAAATTTCGACCCGAGGTCATTCTAGTTCAGTGCGGGGCCGATGGGCATGCGAACGATCGTCTAGCCCATCTTCGACTCACCACAAACACGTACGATGGGACTGTTTCGCAGATGCACGAACTCGCGCATGAACTTTGCGAAGGTCGACTCCTTCTGTTTGGCGGAGGAGGCTATACTCTCGCCAACGTGCCTAGGGTCTGGACGGTCGCCTTCGCATCGCTTGCCGGGATAAAGCTGGACAATAAGATCCCGGAGGATTGGTCAAGAGAGTTCCAGCTTAGCGGAGAGGATGCTCCGAACCATCTCCACGATGAGCCCACAAACGACGATTCAAAAACGATTGGCGAAGTCGATAAAGTGTTGAAGGAGCTCGCATCTTACCTTGCGAACTAATAGGGATAATGCAACGTTTATCTTTCAACGCGCTGAGCGTTCGCGATGAACCATAGATGGGCAGCAAAGGAACCACATCACTGGGGAAAGCTGGCGGAAAGGGGACTCACATTAGATGCCGAAGATGTGGCCGACACGCCTACCATGTGCGCAAGAAACGTTGCGCAGCCTGCGGCTTTGGAGAGATTGCAAAGCTTCGACGCTACTCTTGGCAGAACAAGAAGATCAATCGGACAAGAATAGTCTAGCAACGGCGGTTTTCCCTAGCATATCTTCGGGCTTTACTTGAGGATGGAGCTTGGCCTATGGTCAAGGTTGGATGTCCGCGTTGCAACCGCCCAATGCATTGGAATGGCAGATTGAAAATATTCATCTGCGATACGGATGGATTCATTCTAGGTCCTAACGACCCTTATGTGAAACGACTGGAATACGAAAACAGTCAAGGTACACCCGCCCCGTCTGGTCACTGAGTACGAGCTCAGCCCTCAGTAAATCTCCGCCCACCAGGTTGAAAAATCACAAGCTCCGACCTTTTGCACAATTGTCGCAAGATAATTGGTGTTGTTTACCAGAGTGTTTTGGTCGAGAGTAGTTTCACTTTCATCTACGCAATATCAGTCAACAATGGAGCGATCGATAGGATACCGACGACAAATATTCCGGCCATCAACGAAAACACATTGGCAAACCAAGATTTCTGGTGGCTCATAGGGTACTTACAGAGACGGTAGCGTGGACCTGAGAAACGGAATTTGGTTCCACTCAACAGACCGCGAGCTCATAGACCCCGCCAAGAGTCTAGTCACCAGTCTGTTTAGACTCTCCTCAAGCATCTACCTTGAGAAACCGAAGCTTCATCGGAAGCCCAGGCTTAGACTCGCAGTATACTCGCGAACATTGGTCAGGTGGCTCTTCAAACAAAAGTTGAACTTTGGTACCCAGAGATGGACCGTGCCCAAATTGTCGAAGAATCTATTCTGCCCCTATATTGCGGGGCTCTTCGATGCTGAGGGGCAAGTTGTTTTGGCACCGAGTGGGAGGCTTTCAAAGCTCGTACTTCATAGTGCGAATGGGTCTTCCTTACGAATCATTGAACACAGGTTGGGCGAGTTTGGTGTGGAATGTCTCCTACGCACCCGAAATCGCGAGCGTAAGCCGAGCGTCCACTATCAACTCGAAATTAGGAAAAGCCAAAATCTCAAATGTTTCATCGGGCCCATTGCAAGACATAGTCGTCTTACAAGGAAGAAACAGTACCTAACCGAGGACCTCATCTCCAAAAAAGTGGCTGAAGCATGCCGGTACAACTCACCGCGGTTCTCAATGAGACCGCCAACTAAGGCGAACCTCAAAAATTGAGCCTGACTTTCTGAATTGAAAATGTTGCCCACCGTTTCGGGTGGGCGTATATTTGGGCTCGGCAGGATTCGAACCTGCGACCTTCGCCGTGTCAGGGCGACGTCCTAACCAGGCTTCGCCGACGCTTTAACGGCGTCTTAGACGACGAGCCCCGAGGTGCTTGGCCGAATGCTGATAGTGTATCAAGCTTTTCCCACAGCCGTATTCGAGCGAGTTATCGAGAATAGCGATACAGCTTATACTGGTTCCATGGAAAGTACGCTGTTTCATGATGAAAAAAATTCAGCGCTCGGTACTTGCGATCTCCCTTCTGGCACTAGCGCTCGCCGCTGTGAGCTGTCCACGCCCAGCCAACTGTTAACGCGCGCGCCGATAAGTCAGCCTACGCACCTGGCGACTCAGGGACCATGACAATCTCAATAATCAATACTATTGGAAACCCGCTGCTAGTTCGCAACATCACAATATACTATCCATGGGCCGGTTACGATACCAACGGAAAATGGTTCAGCGCTAATTACACTTACCCTGTCTCTCCACCCGTGGCCTTAGCCACCAAAGGAGCCAACAATTACTCCTACACAACACAAACGTTCAACATTCCGACCTGGTGGGGAATCAGCAGCCGATCACAGTTTGGTTGCCCGGGGAACACGAACACGAAATTCGGTTTGTACTCTGGCTGCATCCTTCTCGGAACGAACTCTACAACACGTTATGAGGGCTTCGACTTTGGAATAGCCATGGCACTAGCGGTTTACAACCCGTCGACTCTGTCAGCTATTCAGGAGTAGATACCTGTTGCAACTCTCATCGTTCTTGTGATCGCGACAGCCATCCCGGCCATGGTCATGATGAGGCTCGGCAACCTTTCAAAGAAACCGTAGACCTAGCGCTTCTCTCTTTCTCTTCCCATCTTCTCTTCTTTTTTTCGTGCCTAGAAAATTCTCTGTTGTTCTCAGCGTGGGAAGGCATTTTACTGGAAGGGCTTGTCGGATCATGCTGGGCCCGTAGCTCAGTACGGACAGTAGCGTCGGCCCTCTACCATTCAGGGGAGAGCCGAAGGTCGCGGGTTCAAATCCCGCCGGGCCCGCGCAAGTCTCGGGATTTGTTAGAAAGGGAAGGTAACGCGGAAAGCCTTGCCCTAAGTACAGGCCGCTCGAAGGCGTCTCTGTTTTCGCTCAATCGTGAACCCAATATGCTCCGCAAATTGCGGAAGATTTCGAACACTCACGTATGAATAGTAGCAATTCTTTTTCCTTTTGTACAGCTTCCCTGTTTGAGAATCTTTGAGTACTGTGCCTGCCAATTTGCCGAGATACGGGCCAGTTGATTCGACTCCAAACTTCCGTAGAAGCTCTCTCGCATAGACCAAGAGTTCCACGTTCGTGTTAGAGATTGTAAGCTGTCGACGACTTATGCAACCCTCGCCATCGAAGAAAGCTCTGAGATAGCAAGCAGTGCATTTGTTGCAGTGTTCGATCCAGGGTTTCAGTTCTAGCCATTGATGACTGAGGAATTTGTAGAGGAAAATACTTGCTCCTTGGACTATACATCTCTTTCTCTTCTCGCTCCACCAAACTTTGTAGGGCAAGGCTCTGTGGAGGAGTTTTGCGAGACATCTGCTGAATTCTTCCGCAAAGTCTCTGTCGGTTACGCTGAGTAGAATCTCTCTATGGTGTTCGTGAACATTTAGATTGCCATCGCTGAGCCACGCCTATTACATAGGCAAGTTCCGGACATGCCGTAGGGGTGAACGCGTTAACCATCCCCAAAGGGTGAGCTCGCCAGAGACTATCCGTGACCATTCTCCTTCTTCCTGCCTACAATCAGACGCTCGACAGCCCTCAACTGTGGATGAAACCGATGGGGCATTGCG
>VBBE01000128.1 GCA_005884605.1 Candidatus Bathyarchaeota archaeon | reverse complement strand
CTTGGACGTGTTGGAAAGAAATTCGAAAGCTACCTAGTTTACGGAGACCAAGAGCCTTCTAGAAACCGTGGAACCTTGACAATGTCAAAAGCAGATAGATGATTCCAAGCGCGACCAAGAACGCAATTGGCATCGCCAAAGTTCTATGAAGAAAGCTATACTCCGCAAATTGGAGTGACCTCCCAACCTTTCTCTCGACGAGCAGAGCCAGACCACCTATGATGGATCCCATTATTCCGAGAAAAGCCCAAGGCCCATAGTAAGATCCAATTATCACAGCCCCCAACGCGCCAAACATGATTGGAAGCCCCATGAGGGCGATGAAGAAACCCTGCATCGAATCGAACATGTTAAGAATCCGGTTGAAAATTCTCGCAACCCTTCCGGGGCGTTTAGATGTCTCCGCCCGAACCCTGTGGAACTTTTCGACGTCAAAGTAGTGATGCGCTCTACTTTCCGGGTCTTCGCTCAACGCAACATCTCACCTAACAGGCTTCCCCGGGTAATACAGCTGAAATGCGAGTTCAGCATATTAGAGATAATCAACCAACTAATTGGGCCAAGTCCCTTTATGCTTATCGCTACCCAATAGCTCGCCACGAGCCTTTAACTCGCGGCATTCTACAGCCATCATCGGAAGGACAAGGGCGTAATGCTCCCTATCAAGACCAGCAAGAGGAACCTCCTCACGATAGGCTTTGCAGCATTCACCCTTGTAATGCTCGTGATTGCCGCTTTCGGGGCGGTAAACTACAACCGGTTCTATCCAGCGATAACCCAAATCCAGATGCGCATCCTCTCCCTCCAGACCATCCCCCTCAACAACATCATAGAAGTCAAAGTCGCCTTTGCCGTGAAGAACCCCTCAGATTACCAAGGACTCTCCCTTAGCCACTTTGGGTCAACGTACAGCGTGGTCTACGTCATGTCCCCGACCAACAATATCACAGCGCTGGGAGGCAATCTCCCCTACCCATCGATGACAGGGTCCCTCAACCCTGGAACTACCTTCAACGTCGCGTTAACCACCTTCAACATAACCGCCAATCCCACCCAAATGACAAGCCAGCCACCAACAATGATCGTCTTCAACTTCCAGCCCAGCTTCATTCTTTCAACCTTCCTCAACAAAGTGACGGAGGTTATTCCATCATACGAGTGCACGAGCTCAGGAGACCCTGCTGTGTGCGATCAAACAGGACTCACACTTATCACCTCATCCGTGGGCGGGGGGCCGGGCGGTGGAGGAGGCTAGGACAACGGCTGCGAGGATCAATCAGCTTCTCGCCACTGAAAACAGGAGAACTGCAGTTCTCATACCGCTATGGACCCTAGCCATGACGGCCACTTTTGCACAGGCGCTATTCCAACGGGCCTCCATGACCTACCTGGACTACGGTCTCGCGGCTGCCATCTGCTTGGTCGCCGGGATAATAGTCATAGACTTAGGCAGAGCTCTCCTAAGCTATATCGCAACTATGGCACTAACAACCTTCTTGCTCATCACGCTACTCTCGTACCCAGCAACAACCACAGACCTGCCGTCGCCCGGGAATCTATTGTTTTCCACGCTATGGATCATAGTGGTCTTCACAACCATCTTCCCACTTCCACTCATAGCATGCCTCGTTGCCACCGTGATCGGAGCCATGGTCGGCGAGAAATACTTCTAGATTCATTCAGACATCTTAGCATTCAGAATGAGATCTTGGGGAAACAGCTCCGCTGGAACTGCGTCTCTAGACTGAAAAATTCCAAGGCTGAGTCGCAAGTTACTTGCCTTTTGGAACGAATAAATAGACGCGGCGCCTTTTTCATGTTGAGATGTCCGTAGGAGTCTTGCTGACACCAACGATGAGATTAGAGTAGTAGGAACGACGAATGGTAGCACACTATGTTCGGCAGCTTTGTGCAACAAAGCCGAACTTGCGTGCCTTGGCCTTATGTCTCGCTATTCTCACCGTTATGGTTTTTGGAAATATCACTCCCTCTCACGCCGCTTCCAATTACAGTGTCAATGTTTTCGCCAACTCCGGGTTTGAGAATCCTCCTGGCTTCACCAATGGTACCATTCCGGGATGGGGCAGAGAGTTCTTCGATGCAAATGTCGGAAGCGCGACAGGCGTAGACTGTGGGCAGGCGGTTTTTGGAGACTGCTCTGCCAGGCTGGACATAGCTCAGAGCGATATTCGCTTGTCGAACCAGTCGGAGACAATCACCTTCGGTCACACGTCGCTGTTCCAAGTGCTCCCTCCGAACACATACTTTGACAATCTCACGGATCGTCCTGACGGGCTAGACTTGTGGTTGTACATCCAGCCAAAATTCACCGACTACCCTCTCGTCCAACTCAGGTTCAAAGCTGGAAGTACAATCGAAATGGACTATGTCCTGATCAACGTTCCCCTGCTTGGGACCGGAGAATCAAACTCGACAAACCAGGGAGAAGCGGGTAAAGCAATCAAGTCCTTCGTCCTTCCAGCTCCCCCATTGTCCCACTGGGGCCATATAGAGAGGAACGTCAAACGCGACTGGGAATCCCCAATGAGATTGTCCAACGGCACAATCATCCCCGGGTTCCAGCTTAACGACACATTGTTCAGAGTTGAGATAGAGGCCTACTACTACAAGGACACATCCTCAGGGAAAGTCTATGGAGAAACGGTCTGGGCCGACAGCGTGAACCTCTACGTGAACTCCAACACTCCGCCACCTCCTCCTGCGCCAAGCAACTATTACGCAAACTTCAACCTCATCGATTCGACAGGAACATCAGTTAACAGCCTAGTGAAATGGAAACTCTTCAACTCGACCGGATCAGAAGTAGCCGGATACACGAAGAATGATCCGTCATTGATGTTCGAGCCGTACTACTTGGACGTCTACTATCCGACGTTGACTGGCCAGAATCCTGAGCCCTACAGAATATTTCACGAGAGAATCCGTCTGAACATGACCCTTGCGATCCCCCTGCAAATGTACCCTCAAACATTGGTCACAGGCGGCTATGTCGCATTCAACAACACTGTTGCCTCTCTCAACCTCTTTGCCCAGGACAACCTAGTGCTAAACTTCACAGCGACGCGCGGGTCCACAGGACCATACCTCATCGTGGCGGATGCTCCAAGCAGACCACTCTTCGTCACGCTAAACAACACCGCGCTCGCACCAACACAATGGACATACGACCAAACTAACTCTCTTGTCAGAATGCGAACATCAGATCTCGGTCTCATCACAATCGTGTTCAAAGCTTCCCTAAACTGGGCACGATTCGACTTTACAGACCTCAACGGAAACCTCGTCAACTCAAAGGTTGCATGGCAACTCTACAACGCATCTGGATCAGTGCCCTACAACCAAGGCGACGTAAATCTTCGAGGCGGACAAGCTTACAAGCTAAATGTATACTATCCCACCTCCTCTTTCCAAATCTATCTCGTAAAGACTCGACGAGTACCTCTCAACGTAACTACCAATATCCAGCTGGCAATGATCCCCGAATCTTCAACATCAGGAGGCTACATCGTTTTCAACAACACAATAGCCTCGATCAACATTGCAATCCAAGATACCAGTCACGCAAACTTCACCGCAACCCCCAACAACAATTCTCCTTACTCGATCATCATGAACGTTCCCAGAAAGGTTCTCTCAGTACAAAGAACCGGCGTGACCCTCACCGAAGGACTGGACTGGACATTCGACGCGGCCAATTCAGCAATCAGGATCACTACAAACCAGTTGGGCACATTCTTCATAGACTTCAGACCCACATACATCTACCCGGTCGTGACCTTTCATGACTTCCAAGGAAAAGCTGTCGACCCTATTCTCACGACAAAGATCTTCGACTCCAAAGGAAATATTGTCAACAATACAGGCGCACCCCTGCCCCAAGACAACTACACCCTAGAGGTGTATTTCGCAGGCTATCTCATGTACAAACAATCTCTGACAACAAGCAGCAATCAGAACGTCCAACTATCAATGATGCCCATCGGCACGACACAAGGCCGATACATTGCGATCAACTCTATCATCACTTCCATTACTATCCTCGAAAACAATGCCGCCCAACTGCAATTTAGTGCAGTTGGTGAGAGCCCGACGTTGATCATAGTATCAGTCCCAAGCAAGCCACTAACTATTGCGCTCGATGGAAAGACAATAAACAACTGGACCTACAATAGCACAACCTCCACAATTGCAATTCAAACATCGGAACTTGGAACGTTCACCCTTACATTCTCCGATTCGCGTACGCCACCAATTCCAGTCGTCTACGTTGGCGCGGCAATCGGAGCGATCGCATTAGTTACAGCAGGCCTCATACTATGGGAAAGAACCCGCTCCAAAACTCCAACACTACCACGAGTCGAAGAAAAACCCGTAACAAAAGAACAGCCGAAATCGAAAACAAGAACACCTCGAAAAGGCCAACGAGGATGACCATAGAAAGCATGAGAATCCTACGTATCCGTCCAGCGATATTAGTAGTGATCATAATTTCAACAGCCCTCTACGGGATCTCAAACATAACTGCAGCCCACGGG
>VBBE01000127.1 GCA_005884605.1 Candidatus Bathyarchaeota archaeon | reverse complement strand
CTCTGGTGTGTCAGGAGCTGATTCCTATCTCGCAGCTCTGGTGCCTCAGATCCTGAGCAGCACAGAATTCACAACGACAAAAGCAACCCTGCTATTGCTCTATGACGAAGGCTACAACCAGTGCTCTAACACTGGTGGAACAGGAGAGTGCGTCTACGCATCCTTCAGCGGACCGGCAGCAAAGAAAGGCGTGCAGATCAGCCCAGCCAGCGCATCCCACTACAGCTATCTGTCCACGATCGAGACAGCATGGGGACTATCATCGATCAACTCAAACGACGCGGGAGCACCGAACATGCTCAGCGCTTTTGGAGCTGCCTGCACGATCAACTGTCCTCCACCTCCTCTCTCAACAAGTTTCACAGCATCACCCTCCACTACTCTCGTAAGCGTACCCGTAATGTTCACGGCCACAACTAGTGGAGGAACAGCACCCTACACGATCAGCTGGAACTTCGGCGACGGAGCAACAGGAACTGGAGCTATCGCGACCTATTCCTACTCCGTCGCTCAAACGTTCACGGTAACAGAAGTAGCGAAGGACTCGTCTTCACCCCAACAGACGGTGACGAGTTCTCAGACAGTCACAGTGTCATCATCCGCATCGCTAACAGGCAATTTCGGATCCTGCACGAGTCTTCCTCAGGGCTGGAGCTGTGGAAACGCTGTTCCATCGACAAGCTCGGCGACAATAGTTAACGGCGTTTTGGAAACTCTCGAGTCGAACCCAGGGCAGGGTGGTAGCAACAGCTACAACTACGCGACCACTCAGATGGGCGTTTTTCCATGGAGCCCATGCCAGGCACCTGCTTCGGTTGCTATCCCGTCCGGTGTAACCAGTGTCAGTTCTCACTTCACATTTCTAGCCTACGCCCCCAGTTCAACGCCAAGCTCGGACAGATACCATATCTACATCGCATTGTACTACTGGCTTCCTAACGGCGCTGTCTCCGCCGGCGGCCCCACCTATCAGTGTCTTGACACTCAGATTCGCGTCGAGAATGTAGGCGGTACTTTCAGCCCGGTCGGGTCAACTGCCACGTATGACCCAGGGGATTCCTTTGGCTGGGACCAAGTTACCTTGTCGGATCTCGTCGTCGGGCAGAGCTATACTCTCACAGCCGATGTCGCGCAGCAGTGTCAGAGCGATTTGGCAGCGTGGGGACTGCCCTCCTCCACTCAATGCCAGCTGGCCGGGATAGAGATAGGGACAGAAGGATATCAGTTCCAAGAACTGGACGTGAACTGGGATGCTGTAGGCCTGACGACCGGAGCGCCTCCGCCGTCGGGGTTGACGACGAGCATCAGCTTCACACCCACTTCTGCGGCCCAAGGCCAAAGTGTATCTTTCAAAGGCACAGCGAGCGGCGGGATCGTGCCTTACACCTACTCGTGGAATTTCGGGGACGGTACAACAGGCACCGGCTCTAGTACCTCCCACATCTACTCCGTTTCCGGAACCCATGTTGTTAACCTTCAGGTCTCAGATTCTAGCGGCTTAACAGTCTCAGCGTCGACAGTCGTGTTGGTCATCACTACGAACCTGCCAGTCCTCAGTCTGCCTGGTAACAAGACACTGACTGTTGGAAACACGCTCACATTCGTGGTAAAAGCCAGCGATGCAAACCCGGGGACCGTCATACTTCTCACCGCAACGGGGCTTCCTCCGGGCGCAACGTTTGATTCGGCGACAGGATTCTTCTCTTGGACGCCCAGCAACAGCCAGACTGGTACGTACACGATAGCATTTTCAGCGATAGACAATAACAACCCCTCCCAACGGGACACGAAATTCCTGACCATGCAAGTAGTTCCCTCCTCGCCTGGAGGGTCAAACGGGCCCGGCGGTGGACCAGGCGGTGGCTCAAACGGGAATTGCTTGTCGTGCACCGTAATACCCTTGGCATCCTCGATGTGGGGACTTCTCGTTATAGGAGGACTCCTCGGACTGGTCGCCTCCCTTGCCCTCGTCACGATCCGAGCTCGGTCAAATCTGGACCATGAGAAACGTCGAATGAAGCGACTGACGCGTTACGAATGAACCCTCGCTCCCCACCGTACAAGACCTAGCAAGGGCTCCAAAGACCTTCTTGCACTCAGAAAGTAAGCAGACCTCAACTTTCTAAGGAAGGAGGAGGCAGTCTTTTTCCTCAGCAAAGTCCCGGTCAAAGGTGAGCACTCGCTCGCCTACTGACCTAGCCGCCGCGAGCAGAAGTCCGTCTAGAAGACCGAAGCTTCTGAAGCCTCTCCTGCGTCGCTCATTCTTGAGCCTTGACCCTTCCAGGCAGATCTGCTCGTCGAGCGGAATAATATTCGCAAGGCTCTTCACTCTCTCGATCCTCTCCCTTACAGGGACTTCGTTTGCGATGCACCAGTCCGATAATTCGGCGAGTTGGACTACAAGCATGTAAAGTTCCTCCGCCCCAATGTGCTTCTGGACCAATCTGAACTCCTTTGAGGTCCTAGAATGTCTCAAGACCTCGATGATGGCGCTGGTGTCGAGAAGCAACTAGAATCTGTCTCGTTTCTCTCTTGCAAACGGCCGGGCTTTTCGGTCCAAACCTGCGATACTCTCCAACGCCGTCTCGCGAGTAGACTTTGGAATCGCCAGAGAGAGCTTGATTGTGTCCCCCTCGCTAGCACCTGACTCTTCTAACAGCTCCTTTGGTATTATCACAGCCATGGAATTCCCTACTCTCCTAACTTTTCCAGTCAATACGCGAGACATGAACAGGGTTATAACGTAATAACTATTTAAGTCTGCCCACAAGAAGGCCCGAATTTCAGGTATTGGGCCTTAGAAGGGAACCGAACTTCGAGTCCGACTCCCAACCAGATGGAGCATGAAACCAACTGCGCTTCCGACATTATCACCTAGATTTGTCCTCTGAGGGAATCTCGTATCGTCCCATCTTTCCATAGCTGCTCTACTTGAGTTGCTCTGCAACCCTTGCATACGATAGTGACCCATCCACCAGCCGAACCAGGGTGATTGCTAACATCGTGTTCCATGACCTTGTTGCAACTCCAACACCACATAACCTCCTTGACTATCACCGACCGCATAATGAGGGGAAACGAGCGGGAGCGATTAAAGAAGAGATGGCAGTAAATGTGAAACAAATTGTCGGGCGGACTTTGCAGAAGCCTAGGAGAGGCCACACGAAGAATACCAATAATAACTGAACCGCCAAACAATCGTAATCTACGAGGTGAATTTTCGGAATGGGTGTTGAAGAAAACCTGCGACTTATGCAAACATTAGACAACGCTTGGAATGCCAAAGACTGGGAAACGTTCATGAAACGTCACTCTGAGAACGTTGCGGTGTACTGGCCAGGCCAACCTGAGCCAACGAGGGGACGCCACGCACATCATAGCGAATCTGTTGAATTCTTCAAAGCTTTTGACAATCATCTGGACAACAATCCATACAAGATCCTCTTCGGCTACGGCGACTACACATGTTCAGTGGCCAGATGGACAGGCAAGAACAAAGGGCCGTTCATGGGCCCGGATGGGCGCATAATCCCTGCCACCAACAAGAAATTCGAGCTTGAGTTCTGCACGGTTGCCCAATGGAAGAACAACGAGATTGTCGAAGAGAAACTCTTCTACGACCTGGTAGGACTGTTGAAACAGCTCGGCGTAACTCTAACAACAAAGACCCAAGCAGAGAAAGTACCTGCAGTTTGAGAGAGCGGGGTTTGGCCTTCTTGGTCTCCGCACGCACTATCCCCCTGTTTCTGTAAAAATTTCAACTCGATTCCCAGGACCATGCTCGAGCGGTGAGACCTTTACGAGCCCGTGGCGCCCTCAAATATTTCCGCTTGTAAGTCGGCCCTCCACATTCCTTTCGCGGCCGACGGACTGGGGGTTGATCTCGACTGGTGACCCGTTCCAATACCCGGATCGTACCAGCGGTGATAGTAATAGCACAAACCTGTCGTTCCGCTTACAGGTTTGCCCGTAAACCTGTAGGTTTGTCTCTTCAGGGAAGCTTGTTGAGTCCATATTGTGCGAAGTGTCTGTCATATGCAAAAGCGTTCTTGATGGCATGCTTCTCCATCAGGGCGAAGGAAGTGCAGTCGGTAAAGCTGTAGGTTTTGTCCCTGTGGGTTTTGAAAATTCTCCAAGCGCTTGTCTCATCCTCCACGTCGACCCATAGAACCCTGACCGCGGAAGACGCTTCTAGGTCCTCGCGCAACGAGATGGCGGTCTGGGACCCGCACCTATCCTTCAACAGGGTTAGGG
>VBBE01000126.1 GCA_005884605.1 Candidatus Bathyarchaeota archaeon | reverse complement strand
AGTCCGACTGTACCTTCATTCCGCCAAGGTCGTAGATCCAGTGAGCGGTCGAACCATGGCTCGTTGCCTGCTTCACGAAGGTTGACCAACGAGGCCATTTTTCTGGAACAGAAATGGTTGCAAAGACTTTCTCAGGGGGCGCCGCGACCTCGAACTGTTGCACGATCCTTGTCATTTGCCTCTAAGCCACTCGACGCATCCACCGGTAATAAGACGCTAAGGCAAAACCTCTATATGCTCAATTAGCACATAGCGAACCAAAATTTTTGTGAAATTTTGAAAAAGAGAGAGCTGAAGAGAAGCATAATCCGAATAGTAAGCGGCGGCGATACGTACGGCTATGAGATCAAGAAGCGTCTAGCCGCGCAAGGCGAGAAGCTCCAACTCAGCTATATCTACAAAACTCTCAAGGAAATGTGCAACGAGAAACTTCTTCAAAGCGAACTCCGAGAAGGGGATCAAGGTCCACCTAGAAGACAGTACCATCTGACCCCAAGAGGTGAGAAAGCCTTGGGAATCATTTTTGGAGAGGCTACAGAGCTAATCCATGATTACTACGAGGAATACGTCGCCGGTCTTCCTCCTGAATTCTTCTCAGAGAAGTTTGAGATGATGATGCGCGAGGTATACGGAGGCCGAAAAAATGTGGCGCTTGTGATTTCCGAACCATTAACTCGGTTGCACCGGCTGATTCTCGACAAATTATGTACGAGGGTGGGTGGAGAGCGCACATATCTGATAAAGCCACCCCACATCAAAGCTGACGTGGACCTAACGGGCTTGACAGTGTTAGATGGAGGGTTCGAGGATATTCCGATGAAGGATAAGAGTCTGGATGCCATCGTGGCAGTGGACGTTCAAGACTCTGAGAACCTCGAAGCGTCTTGCAAAGAGTTTCGAAGAGTCCTCAGGAACGGTGGAATCTTAGTCGGGTGCACTCCCTTCATGGGGCTGGGAGGTGCAAACGATCCCCTCGATGTCGGAGAGTTTATGAAAAAGGCCAAGTATACTCTGAGTGGACGACCCTATCTCGACAGGGAGACTGTCAGGAAAGCGTTTGCGAGAACCTTCGATTATGTGGATGCGGCCAACATAGCATTCATGACAGCCTTTGTCGCCGGACTGAAGCCGATAAAACTAGTCGCATAAGCCTGAGCCCCCTCTCCGAGCCCTCTTGGGCAGATCTTTCAATCCTTCTCAACCCAACTAACAATGACCGGAGAAACGGTCACAATAGCGATGTCGGTTCATCTATGCACTCAGTAGAGGCAAACTTGACCTATAGCAGTTTTGCCCTACCCGCTTAATATCGCTCGCAGACAACTCTGCTTGGATACGTATGAACTCGGTTAGGGTCCAAGCCCAGAGGCTTACTGCGGAAGAGTATGACGGGGTCTCGCGGTCTTGGGACAGATACTTCGTTCGGGCAACAGCCCAGGCCCGGGATCAGATGATACGCATGGCGCGGCTCAAGACCGGCGAGAGAGTCCTTGACATAGGAACGGGCACAGGCGCGTCTGCGATTCTTGCAGCACACAAAGTCGGAAAGACGGGAAGAGTGCTTGGAATCGACCTGTCTAAGAGAATGCTACGCAGGGCCAAGAAGAACGCGGCCAATATGAAACTCGCGAACGTTGCGTTCCGACATATGGATTCAACATCGTTGAAACTACCAAATGAGTCTGTGGATGCTATCATCACAAGTTTTGGAGCACCAGAGGGTCCCTATGATGCCCGCATCATGCTGAAGGAATGGTCAAGGGTCCTGTCACGCCACGGCAGGCTATGTTTCTGCGAAGGTGGAGATGGAAAGGCATGGAACATTATTGACCGAGTCGTTGACAAATACAAGGTGGCCCACCCAGACCGACAGCTAGCTGAGAGGAGGCGACTCAAGAGACTCATTGCAAGGGAGAACAAACGCACCCCTCTTCTCTGCCTATCAAACCTCCCCAAACTAAGACGACAGATGCACAACGCGGGTTTTAGGAATGTTAGAAAAACGACCAAGGCAATCGGCTGGACTTTTCCCAGCACAAAGGCGCTACTGACATTGGTTCTATCGACAGGCTTTTCCCACGAGTACGCAGCTATGACCGTTGGGGCCCAGCGAGATTTCAAAGAAAGATTCTCTAGATCTCTCAAGCCCTTCGAGACCTCCAGAGGATTGTGCTTGGGGAACAGGGTTTTCTTCCTCCAGGCTGACAAGAACGGGGCCCATGCTAGTACGCGATACCCTGGGTGGAAACTGTCGAAGATCGCACATGGTGGGCTGCTAGACGGTTAGCCCACATCTCCATGGGCCGGAGGAGGCGACGCTTTTCGAGAGGTTTGTCGAACATGTTCGTCTCCCCTACCCGCTCGTATGCCTCCTACTGGCTCTGATCCCAGGGTTTGCTAGCTCCAACTTCGGGGAGAGTACTATTGGCTGGGTTCTCTGGACAATCTTGGCCTTCTACATGTTCTATGTCATACGCTACATGCGGCTGAAGGTCGTGCGGGCCGAGTCCGAGCTTCTGCCGCTCTCACCTGATGGTGAGGAGAGCTTCCACAGAGCTTTCGGCCGCATAGGCCAACGAAAATCGCAGGTCTTCTTCTGGCTCCTGGTGGGCTCACTAAACATCCTGTATTTCTTCAGGTTGTTCCGCTTCACTGGACAAGCGTACCTTACCCTGACAGTCGCAAACATCCTCCTCTTCGCGGTGGCCTGGGGTACCGTCTTCTGGGTCTACATGAGTTCAATCTACGGACTGTACGTTCTGGGGCGACAACCCCTCAAACTGAAGGCCTACAGCGAGGATACAATGCTCGGAGTACGTCCCATAGGCTATCTCTCGCTCCATTTGGCGATCGTCTACCTATCAGTCATAGCGCTTGGAGCAGTCGCAACATCACTATACGCCGACCTGTTTACAATCACATCACTCATTACCTTCGTCATCATCGGAGGCGCACTGTTCTTTCTGCCGTTGACGAGCGTGCACCGATTAATGCTGCGCGCGAGACTTAGAGAACACTCACTGCTCAGGAGTCGATTTAATCAGCTCGTCACGATACCGGAGGACCAAGTTCCATCCACGTCAGAAGCAACCCTCTCGGATCTCCATGCTCTCCTCTCTGACTTGAAGGCTCTAATGGCCTTAGAGATTGTCGAGCGGAAAGCTGTATCGATGCCTACATGGCCGTTCGACAGCAGGGTCCTTGGACAACTGACTCTAATGATCGCGTCGACCATAGCCACGATAATCGCCCAAATCATTCTCCTAGCACTGAACATCTAGTTCGGTTATCGACCTCGCGCATTGGATTGCTAAGACCTCGGAAGCGCCCCGGTGCAGGAGGGATTCAGATTGGACCAAGACAGAAGAGGACAAATTTGGCACACAAGACCGGCCCGAAAATGTGCGACGGCCACCGAGAACGAATCGCTTTAGCAAGTCTCGGACCTGTGACCTTCTCTCTATTTGAGAGTGAGGAATCTCACGAACTAAGCCGAACGTGCACACTGCGAAATCAGCGACCACCTGAGGCTTGAATGTAATGTTGACCCTGGCAAGCTCCTCCGAGAATCATCACGTGCGAAGAGAATCGAGAATCTTTGTAGTGTGTTCTCCTAGTCGTGGGGCGAATGTTGTCTTACTCGGTTTCGTCTTGTGAAGTCTCATCGGTGAACCATAGAGCAGCCGAAGAGTTGCCAGCGCGGAGTTGTCCGGTCACCAATAGAAGCCAGTGCTGAAAGCTCCATGTCTCAATACTCTCACTGTCTTAGGTAACCGCAAATCATACTTGTGAAGGCTGGTATTGAGTCGGGCATGGTCGATTATGGAATCGTTCTAGGGCTCTTGGGAGTCGCTTCCGGAGCAGCCTCTCTCATCTATTCGAGAAGCCAAGTGGTTGCCGCTCGACGACAGGCCGAGCAGGCTACTCGCGCAACATTGCTGGAGAGCAATCGAGAGATCTCGGTGAGACTGCAACAGATACGCGCTAGGTTCTTCAAGGTCCCTGGAATAGAGGAAGAGCTGCAAAACTCGCGGCCGGAAATAAAAGAGGTCGTGGATACCGTCGGCGGCGGCGATGTATACTACTTCTTCAGAGACGTCATAGACACCTTTGAGGACATTTTCGTCCTACGCCGTTCCCGCATAGTGACAGATGAGCACTGGCGCGTTTGGACGGGAAGCCAGATGGCAGTATACGCGGGTCTACCGCGGTTCCAATCAGTCTTCAAGCTCGCGAAGCAGGAGGGATTTCTTGATCCTGAATTTGTCAAGTTCTTCGAACCTCTCCTCGAAGGCAGGCCCGTCCGAGACCCAAGGATCCGTTCTGGAGATACCAACTCAATGAGGCTGCCTCGCCTCCGGAGAGCCAGATCAAAGTAGGAACACTCGTGATTCCTGGAGGAAAACCGGTTTCAATTGCACTGTTCCTTCCGTTCATCATCGTTGAGTGTGCATCGCAAAAACGTACATCGCGGGTGTCAGAATTCAAAGAAACCTGGATACAAAGATCTCGTGAGCAATAGCCAGCCGGCGGGGGAACCGCCTCACAGTTTCGATGATAAGATCCTGGAATCAGAGTGTTAGTCAGCCTCAGCAATTCTTAACTTGGAGAG
>VBBE01000133.1 GCA_005884605.1 Candidatus Bathyarchaeota archaeon | reverse complement strand
AGGATAGTGCGAAGCTGAGGACGGCGGCGATTATTAGGAATAGGACTAGGAGAAAGTTTGCATTGTAAACGTACCTGCCAATATTCATGTAGTTTATTCCGATTGCAAGCGTGATTAGCTGGTAAGCACCTAGGGTAAGGGCTAGTATTGCGCCACGCTTTCTGATGGGCCGTGTCTCCTCGAGGTAGACATAGCCCTTCAGTGCTTGGGCTGGATCCATTGCCGCCGCCTGGCGAGCAGGAGCGAGAATTGCGAAGAGTGTGAGGACTAGCGTGAAGATTATTGTGATTATGGCTGTATCGCTGGTTAGGATCGCGGTTGCTCCAGAGCTACTCCCTAGGACCTGGAGGAAGAGGGGGTTCAGAACGTAAGCGAGAGCGATCCCCGCCAGTCCTGCGACTAGGCCTACCATGAGCCCTTCAGTGATAAAGTGGCGCACCAGTTGGCCTCTTGTGAATCCTCTCGTCAATAGCAGCCCGATCTCTTTGCGTCGCAAGTTGAAGGATGACTGGGAGACAGTGCGTCCGACGTACCAGGCCATAAAGAATACTGGGATAGAGACCGCGGTGAAAGTTAGTCTCAGTGAGAAGATGGTAGAGGAGAATGCTTGGAGTTGGCCGAGAAGATTATCGTTTGGTGAGAATCCATACTGCAATGCGAGGTTTGAGATTCGAGCATCAATCTGCTGGATCGTCGATATGCTACTCTCTATCGCGAAGGGGCTTATGAGCCGGGCCCTGTCTAAGTACACATTCACCTGTGCCGAGATGCTGTAGAATCTTGAAAAATTACCAGTCGAAAAAGAGTTGTAATTCTTGGCCAGCACCGGAAGAAATGTCTGTTCCCAACTGACGATAAGGATACTTGCTTGCTGGTTAGCAGTTGTTAGACCTGGATTTCCTGGAAATGGCTGGTAGTAATAACCGATGCCGAGAGTGTTAACGGCTACCGTGTCGAGGCTGACCGACCCTACGACCGTTAGAGTTACGTTGTATTTCTTCGAAGAGTTGGTGTAAAGCGTGTACGTGATCTTTCGATTAACAGGGAAGTTCTGCGATTGCTGAGAGTCAGAATTTATCAGCGTCTCATTTGCGTGAAGCGTCTTTCTTCCAGAGACTAGCGTCATATGCTGATACAATGCGGAGGCATCTTGGATTCCAGTAACGGTAATGGAAGAGGTAACGATAATGGAAGAAGAAGCATTGAAAGGAATGAACAGGTTGGACGTTCCGACAGGTTCAGCGGATACTACGCCATCTATCTTCTGAAGATTCGAGACGAGGCTCTGCACAGACGAGTTTAGACTCCTCCCTCCATCGATTGAGAAGTCGCGTAGCTGCATGTCGACTGGGGTGTTGACGAGCTGAGCGTCTAGGGCTTGTTTTCCGACCGTATCTGCTGCAACGTTGATGCCGCCGAAGAAGGTAGCTGCGAGTGTCATGCCAAGCGCGAGCGCTGCGAAGAGCTTCCAGGACCTGCTGATCCTCTTGAGAGCGTAAGACAGCAACGACGAAGAATGATTGAAGTCCTATACGTATCAGTTTTGCTAATTATCTACGAGTGGGCAGTAGACGGTTTCTATAATCTGGAGGGATTCAGTCAATTGAGTGAAGCGTCTTGAGGCGGAGAAGGATAGCAGCATGGGGCGTTGCGTTAGCTGTGTTGTTTCGGCCAAATCTTCTTCGTGCTGATCAGGAACCTCCCCGCAAATGTTACTAGGATACTGTCAAAATTCGACAGCAGTGGTGTGATAGAGAGAAACGTCGTAAATCCCCATAATATGGGCAGTCGTAGGAGAAGGTCTGCAGAGGCGATAGAGTTGAAGAAAGTGAATCTTCGGATAAGTCCAGTCGCCCTCACTCTTCCCCTAAAGACCAGAGCGTCGTTCATGAGGAAGTTGACCAAGACCGCCGCTTGACTGCTGATGATCGCGTACACAAGGTAGGAAGAGCCTCCCAGAAAGCCTGCGAGTAGGCCAGTCAGTGCTGTGATCTGGGTCAGAACATACATGATGTATACGTTGAGGAATAGCCCCAATCCCCCTACGAATCCGAACTTGAAAATGAGCCACGCGGCAGGTCTCCACCTCCTCGGTTTGACTACATGAGGAGGATACATCCCGAAACCGGATGAGAATCGCGTGTCGCGGATTGCCGCGCGGTACAGGGCAGCCTGCGAGTACCGTCTCTGGCCCAGAACTTCGGCTAGTGGATTACGAAGGCGGTCCTCTAATGTCAACGGCTACCCCGGGCAGTTAGAGCTAGTGGACTTGACCATCATATAACCGATACCCCGACGGTCGACCGCCACGAGCAAACTCGCGTGGAACGATCGAAGATGCCCTTGGGTTTGAGAATTCTGGAGGACTCGGTATCTGTCTGTTAGGTTGCCAGAACTGGAATCTCTGGTAGCGGAGGACTGGATCCTGTTAGTTGTTCGAAGTCTTTTCTTGCCTTTTCCATCTTGGGATAGATGACTTCTCTGAAACCTGTGACTGCGAACTCGTTAGGTCGGTAGGGGTCGTTGATGACGCGTAAGGCTCGTAGAGCGAGTTCATAGTTCGTGGGCGCGGTCTGCAGGAAGAATCCGATAACTTGGTCGTTGTACCAGTCGCGGAATCCGAGTTCTTTCTTATGCCATCCCCAGCGTGTGAGAATACCACGGGTGAACTTGGCGTGTTTGATGATGTTCATGAGCCAGTTGTGAGCGAGCCACTGGGGCAGGTTAAACCTCAATTGTCTTCCGAAAACTTCGAACTCTGGACGGTTGATATGCTCGTAGGTGATTCTGTCGCCGTTCTCCTCGTCGATATTGTAACGGACCTTGTCCCTCTCCAGCTTCTCATCATCGGTCAGAAGAAGAGGTGTGTAGATCTCGTCTTTGATGAGGCTGACCTTGGCAAGGTTCAATATCGCCGCTTTAGTGGCTGCGTAGTTCTTCTCGGGCTGGTCAACCGCGAATACCTCCAAGACCCGGTCCACGTATCCTTTTGCGTAGTCCAAGCCTCCCCACATGATCATATCGTAGACCCGTCGTGCGAGGTTTCGGTTCGTCTCCTCGTCCAGATTCATCTTTGCGATAGTGTCTTCCACCATGGTCCGATACTCTTCGGCGCTATGTTCACCCCTCCACCACATCCAGTAGGAGTGAGCTATCGTGTCGGATTTCCGAGCTAAGAGTTCCATGTATGATTCTTTCGCGCCGAACAGTCGGAGTACCTTGTCGTCGGCTACTAGGTTCTTGAATTCCAAGTATTCGGGTTCCGCTGCGAATTTTCGTCCCAGCTCGAAGGCCTCTGCGTTTCTCGCGCGCTGGCTGGGGCTGACTGTCTCCATTATCGCCTCGAGGAGGCTTTTCTCGCTGACAGGTATGAGGCCTCTCTGGAAGGCCATTCCGAGGAGGATGATATTCGTGAAGAGCTTGTTTCCATAGAAGAGTTCGGAGATCTCCCCGATTCTTCCGCTGAGATACTCGTCGGAGTTGGTGTGCTTCCGAATATTGTCCTCTACATCCGTGGGGTAGTTCATCATTCCTGCGAGCATCGGTATGGTCGGGATGACGCTACTGTTGACAACGGCGGTTGTTCGCGCGCGGCTGGCGTAGACTAGGCTTCGCTCTGCTTCAAGCATATCAAGGCCAAGTAGCAGGTCTGCTTTACCGTTAGGGACGATGGTGCTGATCTTTGCGTTGCCTTTGGCGTAGTTGATGTGTGCTGAGACCGCTCCGTTTCTGATGGCAAGACCTTTCTTGTCGTTGAACTTGACCGTGTAGCCTTCTTTGGTGCCAGCTCTCGCGAGAGTTGAGGAGAGGACTCCGACTCCCATTCCTCCGACTCCGCTGATGAACGCGCTCCACGTATCCGTGAACTCATGTCGGACCGGTGGTGGAATATTGTCCTCTACGTCTGCAGGGTAGTTCATCATTCCTGCGAGCATCGGAATGGTCGGGATGACGCTACTGTTGACGACGGCGGTTGTTCGCGCACGGCTGGCGTAGACTAGGCTTCGCTCAGCTTCGAGCATGTCGAGGCCGAGAAGCAGGTCGGCTTTACCGTTAGGAACGATGGTGCTGATCTTTGCGTTGCCTTTAGCGTAGTTGATGTGGGCAGAGACTGCCCCGTTTCTGATGGCAAGACCCTTCTTGTCGTTGAACTTGACCGTGTAGCCTTCTTTGGTGCCAGCTCTCGCGAGGGTCGAGGATAGGACTCCGACTCCCATGCCTCCGACTCCACTGATGAATGCGCTCCAAGTGTCCGAAAATTCGTGCCGGCCTGGCGGCGGAATATTGTCTAAGGCTATCTTCTTGACGCGAGATCTTGGGGGCTTGTTTCTTGTGACTATTACCTTCTCGAAGGAGGGGCAGGCCATGATCTTTGTACAGTACGTGTCTGAGACGCATGTCGACTGATCAATTCCAATCTTCTCTCCATAGTCAGTGTCGATTATGGTTAATCCAGGGCACCCTGTATTCTTGGTGCATTCGCGGCAGTTTTCGCAGACTTCTTGGGATATGTTGATGAAA
>VBBE01000150.1 GCA_005884605.1 Candidatus Bathyarchaeota archaeon | reverse complement strand
TGAGCTATGCAAAGAACAGGATGTTCAAGCAACTACCGTCTCCAATTTCAAGGAAGTAGTCACATTTCTCCAAAGGAGAATGTCCGAACGAGATTCATGGCAAGGAGAGAGTGAATAGCAGACGTTTCCGGTCGGCCGTTCTATTGATCGAAATCGTCTATGACTGAAAATAATTCCGAAAGGGTTTAATGCTAATAGGACCAATTTCGTCGGAAGAACATGAAATGGCAAAGCCCTTCTAGACAAATACTTCTCATATGCTTTCTGATTCCTTCGGCCTCGTTGCTCTCCCTCTCGATCCAGCCAGCTCATGCGGCCAGCAACCTTGTTTGCATCGGGCTTACAGGCTCGAACGTTTGCCCAACGTCTCCACTCGCATTCACCCACCCGTCTTTTGGACAGGGCTTAGAAATTGCGGTAAATGTTGAGAACTCCTCATCTTTCAACGCCTTCGACATAGCGATCAAGGCAGACCCAACTGTACTCAACGGAACCAACATTCTCAATGTAGGTGACACATTTCGCGCAAGTGGAGGAATAGTATCCATCGCTAGTGAGTGCATTAACGGGCATCCGATACAAGGCAACTGCTCCAGTCAGGACGGACCCGGAGTCGTTCATGTTGCAGCTGCATCAAACATAGTCGTTACAGGCGGTCATCTCTTCAACGTAACCTACCACATAGGCACCGGCAGCACGCCGATAGCCTACCAGACCGGCTGCACGAACACGAGCAATGACGGCAACTGCGTAACCATCGTAAGCGCCGGGACAGTGATTCCTGAGACTCTCCAGGCCGCCACGTTCAACAATGCGCCCGACTTCACTATCAATTCAAACCCCAGTAGCATCAACATCGCGATCAACACGACCGGCACGGCAACGATCGTCATAGCCGCGGTGAACGGTTTCACCGGAACTATCTCATTAACCGCAAGCCCATCACCCGGTCTAACCGCCAATGTAAGCCCACACAACGTCACCGGATCAGGAAGTTCCACGCTGACAGTCAGCGCCGGAAATGCAGGAAGCTACAACGTAACGGTGACTGGTACAAGCGGCTCTCTATCTCACAGTACCGTGGTGTCCGTGGTAGTGACTGGACCTCCCCCGGACTTCACCATTACTGTGACTCCTTCATCTCAGTCCCTCAGGAGAGGTTCATCAACAATGTTTACAATAGCTGTCAAAGGGTCGAACGGTTTCAACTCGACGGTCAACTTAGGAGCGAGAATCTCTCCGCTCGTAAACCACAGTCCAACCGAGTCTCTACCATCGACAGTCGGCCCCTACTCCACGTCGACAATGACTGTGTCCAGCCAACGCAACACTACTGTAGGGTCCTATACGATCACCGTGACAGCGATGAGTGGATCATTATCCCATTCAGCAGTCGTGACAGTAACCGTCACAAAGTAAGGCAATCCCGCAAAACAGGGACGTTCCCCCTAATTTCTTTTTCTCGCCTTCCCTTTTTTCAAAGGGCCCGCGAGGTTGTGACGAAGACTCCGGCTACGATTCGGACTGTAGCTCTTGTTTAGTTTTGTTAGCCTTGTCTGTTAGAATATCTATCGCATCCTCTAGCCTCTTGCATTTCTCCTTCTCTGTGAAGAGAGCTGCCAACAGCTCGTTAATCTTGCTGAGCGCGTAATCCATACTCCGGTTGATCTGCCCCAGTGGGACATAGTCCAGCCGGCGCGGCATAGTGGCGAACAATTGTCGTTGAGCCGCGTTTATCTCACTCACTTTCGCCAAGTTAGTGGCGCCGAGCCAGGTCACCTCTCGCGCAGACTTCAAACTCTCATACAACTGGTTCTGCAGGTCAATGTACGCGTTCCAGTAGACAAGCCAGGACTCGTTGAACTCGTCAAACGTCTGCTCTATCCGCTTACTCTTCTCCGCGTCCGAACTAGCTGACAATGGTGTCTCTGAAAGAGACCGCGCCCGGTAAATGTGTTGCGGGGTCTAGCGGCGACTGTTTATGAGTAGCGATAGCTAGCCCATCAATTGGTAATCTTAGTGGAACATGT
This sequence comes from Candidatus Bathyarchaeota archaeon, assembly GCA_005884605.1. The sequence continues at coordinate 13,591 of VBBE01000150.1, read as the reverse complement.
TTGCGACAGGTGCGGCGGTCAGTTCGAATCGAGCGAACTCAACACCCAGGACAAACAGATCCTTGACTCGTCTGGCAAATGGATGAGAGAGCGAACCTATAGGTGCTATGATTGCGAGAAAGAAGCCTTGCTCGGACAAGGCGCACCCTGATACGGGGATAGATTCGGGCTTCGTTACCGATCCTATCTCTTCTTTAGAGCCGCGGACTCGACCTTACCATGGACCCTCACAGTTCCAACTCGCAACGATGATGTTGCGAGCTCCATGGTCACATCGAAATTGAAGGCGTAGTCCTTCTCAGCCATTTTCTCAAAGACCTCTGCAAGAGAGGACGGAGATGATTCATTCTTCTGAGGCATGATTACCGAGGTTCGCTACGCGTCCCTCAAGTATAAAGTTCTATGGAGGGGTATCGTACTGGATCGGCTTTTGAGTCATTTAGGCCAAGGCGTCGTTGTACAGTGCGTCCAGGACCGAGTAGGCTTCCTCTGGGGTCGAAGGGTTCGCTGGCAGAATATCCTCCGCAATTGATCGCTCAAGGATCTGTCGGATACAGTAGCGGAGCTTTGTCGGAGTCATGCTCGCCTCGACATTCCACATTGGATGGTCCATGTTGACGAAGACAGTTCGGGCACCATTCTTGTCAGTTTCAACATAGGCTTGGCCCCTATCCCCTCCGTGCGCGATGTCGAAGGCTAGGACCTGATCTTTCAGATGGATGACGCTACGGGTTGCGTCTCGAGGATGAGATTTCGACTTCCGATCCCTCCGGTTCGCCGATCCGTTCTCTTTCTTTACTACGTGATGGGCAGTCTGACTTGGCTTTGACGATGTCTTCGCCTTGACTATTGCTCTGGAGAGTATCTCGATGTTTCGGCGGATGCTACGTCGCAATCTCTCCGCAATCTCCCGGTTGAGGTATTGTATGCTGCGAAGTTCTCTGCGGCTTGCGGTCTGTCTGAGAAATTTCAAGACCTTGTTTCGGACAAAGCCGCGCATAGCTTTCTCGAACACTCTCCACTGCACGCTGTCTCGCTCGAACTCGTTACCGCCGGGCAGTCGACGGAGGAAGTCAGCGTTAACCCAGCCCTGTATCCGGCTCAGCCCATGAATACGATACTGATCAAGGCCGAAGAACTGGTGCTGTAGACACGTGATGTGCTTCTGCTGGACACTCATCCCTGCCTCGGATATTCCAGCGTGTGTCTTAGAGATTGGAAGGATCAATACTTCGCCCGTAATTTTCCCATATTCCGTCGCGATGTTAACAGGGAGGAGGGTTGCGCCACGGAGTTCTTCCGGCTTCACCGCTTCGCCATTTACAGAGACTTCGAAGGGCCCGTATCCGCGCAGAGCAAGAACGTTTGCTCTCGCCAGTAGCGCTCTGCGGACCTCTCCCGAGTCAGTTTTTTTTGTCAAGGAACGAATTCTGATCCTTAGACCATCATGATCCAATGGAGCTTGTATTACTCGCAAGGGTCTCCAGGTGGATTGGTCCGTGGGGGCCCAGTGTCGATCGATTAGGCTCTCCGTCAGCATAATGGTGCGATCGAACCGTCCCTTGTGGACTTGGAGTTCTAGCTCGCGACCTAGGGTCAGCCAGGCGAGACTGCCCATCCCATACGACTCTCGTATCGGGCGCTTGTATTTCGGGGAGAATCCCTCGCCGGTTGTTTTTCCCTTGGTAAGGAATTCGCGTAGTCCATCGAGGTCCATCCCGTGACCCCATTCCTCGTATTCGATATGAGAACCCGAGTCTGAGATCTTGATCTCGACCCTTGTTGCCTCGCCCCACATCCACGAGTTGACGACGAGCTCGACGAAGAATTGTGTCGCATCTGAGTATTGTCGTCCTAGGGTCTTGATGATGCTCTTGTGTGTAGAGACCCGTAGATCTTCGTCGACTACAGAGTGCGCTGCTCTCGCTGAATACACTGGTCTTCTCGTCGCCAAAGGTACGGTCGATTGTCGTATGGAAAGTCGGCCGGATAATGGAGTGCTGTAACCGTTATTGCCAAAGAAAGGGAAAGTGAGTGGGCCTTAGTTTCTGGTGCCTGTCTTTCGAGTCTTTTCGTTAGCTGGCTCAGATGCCTCCGGGAAGAGATCCTTAGGCATTCCTGCTAGGACATCTGATAACGAATCCCGACCCATTGATCCTGCGCCTCCCGTCTGGAAAGGCCGCACTCTGTTGAACAGGTCATCTATTTTGTTCGCCATCTTCATTTTCTCATTGATATTAGCGTCAAGCTCCTGTCCATTCGCCTCCAACTGCTGGATTCTGGGAGCCAGTCCTTCAATTCCCTTCGAGACTTCGAGCATTCCGTTGACCGTTGCGAGTGAAGATCTCAGACTTGTAATCTCCTTCTGCATTCCTTCCCGATAGATACGCAACCTATCGAGGATAGGCTGGTAGAGACGTAGAAAGTCGACCATGAGATTCTCAAACTGTTTGATGGCTAAGGTGAACTTGTCTTCTCTCTTCTTCTCGGCAAACTGTTTCGCCGTACCTAACAACTTTTCGCGGAGGGCAACCCTCTCGATGACATCATCCAATACTTCTCGCACATTGTAAGACTCATCAAATATCGTCTCGCGCATTATCGGTCAACATTTCGCACATAGGTCCTCAGCCTTAAGAAACACGTCACCCAGAAACGCGCGAACAAGTACGTGGCAAGGGACCCCGAGACAGACGAGACTAATCTGCAGCCTCTAAAGCGTCCATGAAGCCCTCACGGGCCCTCCCTTGACGGCCTTGGGCATGACTGGTCTGGACATCTTTCGATCGCTCTTGTAATCAATTGCTGGATATTTCTTCCAATTGCCCAGCACAGATCCCGAACAGTATATAGCAAACCTCACGATTGATCGAACACCTTCAATGAAACCTTCAGTCCTATTCCATATCTTGCTCGTAACGTCCTTGATCGCCCTCGCAGTGCCTAGTTATGCGGGCGCCGTTTCCGCGTCGACCACTTACGTTCCAGGTGTGAAGGTGGGCGACTGGTGGAATTATGGCAATTTCAAGTTCGTTGGCCCAGCCATCAACATCACCGGGATCATTCTTGTAGTGACCGCAGTCTCCGGTAGTAATGTGACGCTGAAGGGGACATTTGTCTCCGGGGGAAACATTCAGACGCAAATATTCCGCGGAGACCTCAACTCTGGAATAGGTAACCTGACACAGTTTCCACCACTCGTCGCAGCTAATCTGGGGCCTGGTGATCACCTGGTCAACTCTCCATCGGCCCCGACGTTCAACAACACGATAACCGCAACCTATGCCGGCGCCACTCGTCAGATCAACGTTGTCAACATTACCGGCACTCCCTTCAGCGGTCCCTCCCAAGTTCTCTTCTACGACAAGTCTACTGGAATCGAGTTACAGATACTCCAAAGTTCGCCCGGATTCTCTATATCGTTCATGGTGACTGGAACAAGTCTCTGGCACTATCCTATTTCAATAATCGATGACGCCGTTTGTTCTTTCAATGTCTCAGCCTGTCGGTTCAATCCAGCGTCATCGACAGTCATCGTAGGCAGCAAGGTAGAATGGGACAATACAGGCACGGTCATCCATACCGTCACATCGTGCTCTCCTTCCACCAGCCCTCCGAGTGTTGCGTGTCCCTTCCTCGACGCGGCATCACTACCATCATTCGATTCAGGCCCTATTTCTTCTGGTGCAAACTTCACCTTCGCGTTCAATATCGTTGGAACCTACTTCTACTATGACGCGATTCATCCTTGGGTGCATGGCACTGTCACCGTGCAATCAAATGCAACCGTGGCTCCGGGCTTTACTTTTGAGGCTAGCCCCAGCTCTTTGAGTCTCCTCGCGGGGGATTCTGGCTCCGTTCAACTCATTACAAATGCTGTGAATGGATTCTCCGGCTTCGTCGATGTGACTACAACGGTGCCAACAGGACCAAACTTTCCAACTATCACCGCGTTCAACGGTACAGGCAACCTCGGAGTAGGAAGCTTCTCCACGTTTGTATACGTCCAGACGAACAGCTTTACGGCCAATGGTGTCTACCTTGTTAGGTCTCTCGCGAGCGGCGATGGCCTCTTCATACCGTTGCAGATACCGATAACGGTAGGGGGCGGTCTACCTGACTTCTCCATTTCAGCCAATCCGAACACACTCATCCTACCGAATCCGATCAACAGCACTTTTTTCCACCCACCCATAATCACACTCGACAGCATCAACAACTTCACCGGAGCAGTCAGACTGCAAGCTAGTGTAAGCCCTCCGGGCCTTGCTGTCGGACTGACCTCCGCATCCCCCTTCGAGAACTCATCACTAGCGCTAAAGCTTGGTCCAAACGGGGAAAACGCAACCGGTTTGGACCCGCTCGTGACATTCCAAACACCACCAGGCACCTATCTTGTGACCATAACGGCGACCAGTGGATTGCTCATGCACTCGGTCAACGCAACAATCATTCTCCCGGGAGCCAGCGGGGACTTTCAGATCACAGCTAACCCGATTTTCCTTATCATCAAGTCGAATGGGATCAATGATCCATTCGCCGTCGCTGCTTCAACGATCACCCTGACGAGTCTTAACGGCTTCTCCGGAACTGTTACGCTTATAGCAACGCCGACGGGTTTCCTCACGGAGACCTTCGATCAGTCTCAGGTCAACTTGGCAGCGAACTCTTCAGGAAATGCCAACTTGATCGTGGGCGCAGGGAACAGTCCACCCGGAACCTATTTTGTAACGGTCAGCGGGACCAGCGGATCCCTATCCCACTTCGTCACATTAACCGTTCAAGTCGTCATCCAGCCTGACTTCCAATTGTTCATCTCCATACCCCCCGGCGGGAATATTGTCTTCGCAGGAGGCTCAACGTCCGTGGGAGTACAACTCTTCAGCCCCAGCATCAGTTCCTTCAATGGGACCGTGACTTTGACCGGACAAGTCTCTCCCATTGTGAACAATGGGCCGACCCTTTCCTTCAACCCGACCCAGATCACTTTTGCGCCTACAGGGAGATCCTCCTCACAGCTAACCATCTCGACTGTAGCGTCGACTCCTCCTGGAAATTACACGATAACAATGAAGGGAACAAGTGGAGAATTGGTCCACACCTTCCAGCTTCAACTAACGGTTCTACCACCTCCGGTTCTAACTCTCAGTCCGACGAGCGGACCGGTGGGAACCCAAGTCACGGTTCATGGGTCAGGATTTCTCAATCCATCTCAAAGAGGAGTGTTCGTCCCTGTCGAGCTCCAGATTACTTTTGACGACCAGCTCCTAGGTTTCTTCTTCCTCGAGGGAAGCTCGTTCAACTTCACCTTCAACATTCCAGATGCTCAAGCAGGGATCGTTCACCAGGTCCATGCGAAGGAACTGTTTCCTTCGAGCCTGGACGTGCAAGATAGCTTCCTCGTTCTCCCAGAGCCCAGCACCTTGACTGTGTCTGTCAGCTCGGGAACCATATACTTCCCAGGAGACACTGCCGTCATCTTTGCCACCACAAACCTCAATGGACAACTCACAACAGTCACCAGCCTGCAACTGATTCTAGTGAGGCCCAACGGGTCCAACATCACACTGAACGCCGTCCTCGTCACGACGGGCGTCTACAAAGCGTCATACGTGGTTCCGGCTTCCGGTTCCATAGGGACCTATGCGGTAATCGTCAAGGCCCACCAAGCAGGATCCTCAGACCGATCAGCTCATGCAAGCTTCGAGGTCAAACCAACGTGGCTCCAAGCCAACGGACGGAATGTCATTACAGCAACAAGTGTCGTTGGTGCAGTGGGCACGTTAGGAGTAATCGCTCTCGCCTGGAGAAAGGGATACTTCACCAGCCGAAAAGACGAATTTCCGATCCCCTAGGAGACTCCCTCCGTTTGAAAGTTCACAACTTCTGAAGAGCCTAAGCTCTTGTGGGTCGACGTGTCTATCGAAATAAATGTAGATCCAGTCCGGAATGATTCCGAAGAATGAAACCTTCTTGAAAACACGGGAAAGAGAACTGTTGTAGGTAGATCATCATGGGTGTAACATTCGTCGGAATCCCGTTCTACACCCTGGCAAAATATCGTGCGATGGGTGACGCTGTCTCCAATCTCAGGAAAGCAGGCGTCGTCCAAAGAATAAAGTCGGTGGACAACGACCTCGTCGATCTTGGAGACGTTGATTGCCCTTCCATCGTGAGGGACCATGGACCTAAGAACCTCAGAAACTTTGAAGAGTTCTCGGAAGGAACTCGCAGAGTCAAAGACAAGTTGACAGGCCTAGTCGACCCTTCCAGGATTACCTTCTGCCTTGGCGGGGACTGTGCCTTCGTCCCCGGAAGTCTTGCAGGCCTCAAGACAGTCTACAAGGGAAAGCTAGGGATGGTTTGGCTTGATGCTCACGGTGACTTCAACGTCCCTGAAACTAGCCCGTCGGGCTTTATCGGCGGCATGCCTCTAGCCATCGCCTGCGGCCGAGGCCCAAGACTACCCGAGGATATCGAATCTCAGAGACCCCTGTTGGAGGAGAAGCGGGTCGTCCATGTTGGCTCGCGGTCCCTCGACCTCGGCGAGGACGAAACGCTCCAAAGCTCTGTGAAGCTCTTCCCAGCCAAAGAGATAAAGAAACGAGGCTTGGGAGAAATCGCAGTGCAAATGGCTAGGTTTTTGAGCGATTCATCAGATTGGATCGTCGCCCACTTGGACGTGGACGTTTTCGATCCCTCTATCATGCCGGGTGTCGATTTTCCAGAGCCGGGAGGATTGACCGACCATGACGTTCTCGAAATCTTCCAAGCGTTACAGTCGACTGGCAAGCTCAGAGTCGTCGACCTAACAGCTTACAAACCAACACTAGACAAGGAAGGCCGAGGCCGGTCCCTACTTCTCAATCTTATTCCCCGACTAATGAGCCACGCCTAGCGTTACAGTGATTGGTCAGCCAGCCACTCTAACCAATCTCCGTGTGAGTGGCACCGGGCCAAGATTTTCTCGGTCTTGGTACTTTTGCCGAATTTCACAAGACCTAGGAAGGGGGTTTCTGAGTCCTTGACCCACTCTATCCAGACGAGGAACAGATCTCTCTTCTTGGATGCTTTTGTTAGGAGTGCGTGCAGTTTCTCCCGTGGTTCCCCGCTGACAAGGGTAAGAGTGAATGAATGGTAGACGCATAATGGTGCTATGTCAGGGACTTTGTCGATGAGGTTTGGTATGAGGTCCAGGGCGTTTCCGGTGATGATTCTTTGGGGAGCTTGTTTGACAAGGCGGATTGCAACTTCCAGTTGTTTAGCTCGTTTCTGGTTGTCAGGCCAAACGAGAGCGCGTAGCCATTGAACGTTTTCGGCGTTGTTGGCGTCGATGGGTGAAAGGTCGATGCCTGTGCGAGAGGCGACCTTCGGCAATTCTCTAGGAATCGGAGGACGCGTTTCTCCGCGCAGTGAGCACTCGATCTTTAACGGTGAGTTCGGGTCTCCACACTCTAAGCCTTCTCTGTACCGGTAGTGGTATCGATCCCAGAGCAAGGTCAATCCAGCGCTGGAACCAATCTCAATCATGGTCAGCGGTTGACGTTTAGTTTGGGCCGCTACGAGTTCAAAGGCTGGAACGAGCACAGCGCAGCGTCCGACCTCGTTCGTCTGGACAGAATGAGTCATCATGATCTCGCGGATCTCTTCGGGGTGCTCGAGGACGAAGCTGCGGAAGTACGGGTACACGTAATCATATTGCCGGGATGAGTTGTTGAGGCTGGGGTAGAAGGCTGCGAGCTGGTGGTGTTCGCCATTGAGCAGCAAGAGATGTACGGCGGCAAGGAATAGGTTGGGGAGGGCGGCTTTCTCTTGAGCACTGGCTGCTATTCTGAGGAGTTCGGTGTCCTCTGCAACTCTTAGAGCGAGATTCGTGTAGAGCGGTGATCGATCCGCATAGATCTTGCCTGCAAAGTAGCGGAACCGTTCTGCCATCTTGTCCAGAAGCAAAGGTGAGTTTGTTGACTCGCTCATGGACCAAATGGTTCTGGAAGTTGTATGTGGTAAACTTTCGTACAGTCCACGTTAGGACGTGACCACCTTGTCTCTGTCCGGCCAGATTTCTGGGGTCTATTGCGTCTGGGCTACTCGTCGCAATGCGTCATATGCTGTGTGCCCATCCGGCTCGTTTACAACTATGATGATGTCTCCGTGACCAAGGAAAGCGTCGATTATGTTGACGCCGTTCCGATACAGCAGTTCTGTGATGTAAGACGCTATTCCGGGGGTGTCCCAGGCGTTTGTGGGCAAGTACAATGAGAGCTTTGCCACGTTCGGTTGAACAGTGACAATGTTGAGATGGCGGAGTTTCTTCCGGAGCAGCTCGTAATCCTCTGATGGTAGTATGATCTTGATCGAGTTTGCGAGTGGGAAGATGTGGGGGAATTCCGTCAGCCCTGCGGACATTTCTGAGAGTTCGTTGAGTATCTTGGGAAACTCTGCACGGGGAGCCCTTACAGTTACATCTGCTATTCCGTTTGAAAGAGAGATTCTTGTGTTCTCGAGGGCCCTGACTGGGTCAAGGGACTTCAGTTCGTCTAACGTGTCTGAGAATCTCTTGATTGCTACGACTAGGGTGTTGATAGTGGGTTTTCGGCCTGTTAGTTGCTGGACGTGTGGCTGGATTAGTTCGGCGACTGAGTGGAAGTTTGTGAGTTTCATCTTGAGGCATTGGTAGATGGGGTAGTTCTTCGTGAGGATCTGGCGTACGGCTTCTGGTACTGTCATCTTCTGGGTGAGAGCTGGCATTCTCAATCGCGCCTTCCTACTGTAATACCTGCGGTTCCGAGTTAAAAGGTTTATATACAAAGTAATATCCATTACACAACTGCAATAAGATGATATCTATGCAAAACACAAACTATCCCGCCTACGTCTTCGCAACCGTCAATCACGGCATGACGAAGAACGTGGTCGAGGAGCTAAAGAACAACCCGAACATCGACCTCATCGCACCAGTCACCGGACGCTTCGACTTAGCACTACGACTAAAGCAGAACACCCCAGAACAAATCGTACAACTCGTCAGCCAGATCCGCCAAATACAAGGTATCCAGACTACTCAGACACTCTTCGGTTTCAACGGCATCAACGGCGCTCACTTCCAGAACCAGATGCCACTCGGCATCGGCCTCTTCAACATCAACAGCCCAGTCGAGACAGTCGTCAACCAGCTCAAGACCTTCCCAGGCCTCATCGAGGCATGGACAGTCCCAGGCCAGTTCGACATCGTAGCACTCTGGCAGGCAAGGACCTCTGACGAGATCGTTAAGTCCGCCTTCGAGAAGCTCTCCACTCTACACGGAATCACTCGCAGCGAGACACTTCTCGCCCCCACACCACTCTTCAAACAGTAAGCGTACTAGTTAGCTCCAAGACCAATCTCCCTTTTTTCTTTCGTCTCGCAGAGGATACTCCGCCAGAGACGCACTGTCCGACAACCATGTTTGAAGCTAAGTCTATTGATTATCCGCCTAGGACCCGCGCGAGCAGTTTGAACATCGCGATGTAGAAGTTCCCTTCCAGCGGTCTCAGAAACGGCCCGGTATCAAAGTAGGGCCTGAGAACCCAGGCCATCTGTGTGCCAACAAAGACTTGTACGAGGAGGCTAAGGAGGAAACCTTCTACCCAGCGACTGTTAGAGTGGATGCTTTCCATTCCTGCGAACTGGTAGACTAGGCCCGCGATTCCGGCGATGGCGAATATTCCTACGTTGAGGAGAACTATGAAGGCGTAGGTCTGGAAACCCTGACCCGGCGTCGTCAGGATGAAGAAGAGGTTTACCGGGACAAAGGCAAGTAGCACTATGGACATGATGCTGAAGCTGGATAGGATCACGGCTGCTGTCTGTCTGAGGCTGATGTCGCCTCCTGAAAATGCGTCAAGTACGTAATAGGTTGGCAGTGCAACGTAGAGGCTGATGAGCAGTAGAAGTGGTATCTTGATGATGTTGTAGAGGATCTGAAGCCCACCAGGGTAGGCTCCCATAGTCGCTCCGTAAATTGCCGCGAAGAGAATCGTGCAAAGGTTCGCGTTCAGAATAAACCTGTTAAGGTTCTGACCAGTCTTTATGTTGGCGAAGACTTCCTTTCTTCTCCGCAAAAGGTCTTCAGCTACTCTCAAAACCCCGGTGTTGGGCAAGGCATAGAAGACTTGTACTGAGCGCGCTTTTAGTCGTTGCCGAAGGCAAACTTTCGGAAAGCCATGTTGATCTTGGGTGGCCCCTCACCAAGAGACCCTTTCAGAAGAGCGAAGCCGGCGGGCAAACGACCAAGGGACATTAGGGGAGAGCGTCTCTCCGTTTGATAGGTTTGCCCTATTTTGTTTAGCTACTTGCCAAACCGTTTCATTTGACCCTTCACAATTCTCAAGGCTGGCGTCAGGTTGGGCTTTCCCATCAGGCCGGCCAAGACTTTCTTGTGATCATCTGGTTGTCCAGGAAAGAGATCGATGACTCGCTTCATCTCGAGGAACAGCTTCTCGTAGTACTCCAGTCGGTGTTTTCTTTGATCCACGAGCTGCCAGTCGAGCTGCGTGTACACTGTCTCTCTTCTATCTCCATTTCCATCGTGGATGACCGCTTCAGCTTCGAACATGAAGTCGTGATTTCTTCCACGAAGGGCTAGATAAAGGGCGAAGGGAATTCTTGAGGGCGGGGAGAAGGCGATGTAGCCGCTCTCGTGACGGTCGAATCTCCGACGAAGATTTGATCTGTGCCCTCCACTGCAAGACGAGAAAGTCCGGTATCCCCTATGGTTGAGTGATGAGATGATTCCTCGTATGGCTGGGTCAATGCGTGAAGTATTCCTTCCGGCTTCTAGGTCTTTCCAATTTGACGCGTCGAGTTCTCCTAGTCTCTTCGAATGGGCGCGTGGCAAGAATTCGCTGGGCAACGTCTAAGCTCCAATCACTCTACTAGGGTGTCCTCTGTTCGAAAACTGTCTCGTACACGTGTCTGTGGAACCAGTGGGGTCCTGTTTCTTCATTTGGAGCAAATCGTCCGCGAGGCGCAAATCCGGACTTTGCACCGGAGCTCACGAGGCCGATCGCTTCAAGGTCTTCAGCATCGACTTGATCGCTTAGCCAGGTGCTGTTTCGACCCTGGAATCTTTCTTCGTCCAGCGCGTACTGGAACCATAAGAACAGAGTCTTGTCAGGCTTCCCGGGAATCGGCATATACACATTGACCGATAAGCCCCAGGGATAGAAGTTCAGTGTTATGTTGGGAAAGATAAACCACCACAACGCAAACACTCTTCTGGTAGGATTCTTCGGGTCCCGGAACCTGCCGGCTAGGAGCTGAGGGTCGAAGCCGTTCTCCTCGTCCCGTGCATAAGCCCACTGTAGAGCGCTGAATTTGTACAGCTCAGTCCGGTAGGAGGCCAGATCGATGGCGTCGGCTAGTCCCCCCGGTCCCTTGTGAACGAACTTGATGTGGAAGTTGTCCATGTAGTTCCAAGCGTGCTGTTTCCAGTTTCCCTCAACCTGCCGAACTTCCCCATCAAAACGATGTCTCCTGAGGCCTGCCAGTTTGATTCCTCGAACGGATTGCTGAACCTTCTCTATGAACTCGCGGAAGGGTGCCAGTGGCTCGCCGGTTGAGACGAAGGCCCATTGTCCCCACTCCTCAACGTGAACATTTCTCAGATGGTCTGATTCCCGTGGAAATCCATCCATCTTCTCAAACCCTGCCTGGGAGACGAACCTCCCTTCTTTGTCAAATTGGCGCCCGTGCTGTGGACAGATTATAGCCTCTCTAACGCTCGGCGATTCAACGAGAGGATGCCAAGCATGAGTGCAAACGTTCGGAAAACACTTCAGCTTGCCATGTTGGCCTCGCTGGAGGAAGAACGGCTTTCCTAGAAGATTGAAGGGGACCCGAGAACTGGTTTTCCCAATCGAGTCTGTGGAAGTGGCCAGTCCCTCTTGGGAATCGTTTTCGTTTGGTGTTAGCAGCCAGGTTCGAGCAAAGACAGTCCCAAGTTCCAGTTCCAGAAATTCGGGGTCTACAAACGCTGAAGCGGGCAAGGATTCGGCTCGACCAATATTTGGGTCTACAAAGAATTCTTCCATCGGGAGTGTCTTCATGGAGTTCAGATTCTTGCTCTGGTCCCTGCCTAGAATGTCAACTCTTCGGAGTTGTTCTAGGGGCGTAGGCGTTATGGAAAAAGAGCTTAAGGGAGGCTGAGGAAGCATTCTCTCCGCAATGTCACTGCAAGATTTCACAGTGGAAGTGGTAGTGGAAAACAAGCCTCTGGCGCGGGATCCTGAAGGTGAGACTATTCACCACAATTTGATCCTAAAGGGAGGCTACTCACAGGTGACAAATGTTCGAGCCGGTAAGTTCTTGCGTATGAATGTTGAAGCCAGATCACCGGAAGATGCTGAGCAACTAGTTCGGAAACTCTGTGATGATCTTCGGATCTACAATCCTGCTGCGCACACGTGCCATGTACGGGTCGTAGGATAACAAACACGGTCATCAATCATATTTCACGTCTGGAACGGTCATTCTCATCAATATGACGCGTACGTTCTGCCCGGAGGCTTCTCATACGGCGACTACCTCCGCGCCGGCGCAATAGCCGCGACAAGCCCAAGCCTCGAAACCATTAGAGAGGCAACAGACAATGGCAAGCCAGTCCTTGGAATATGCAACGGCTTCCAGATACTAGTCGAAGCCGGAATCCTGCCCGGCGCAGTACTTCGAAACACCGGGTTACGATTCGTCTGCAAGTGGACACGGCTCAAAATAGAATCCACCAGAACACCGTTCACAAAACTCGCAAACAAAGGTCAGGCGCTGCGAATTCCAATCGCCCACAACGAAGGCCGATACTATCTCGACAACAACCAGCTTGCTGAACTTGAGAAGAGAGAGCAGATCGTTCTACGATACGTCGACGAGAACAATATTCCATCGCAGGATTCGAATCCTAACGGCTCCATGGACAACATTGCCGGAATCTGCAACAAGGAAGGAAACGTGATGGGGCTCATGCCCCACCCCGAACGCGCCTCCATACCCATTCTAACCCCGGACAATCATTCAGAAGGAAAGATGATTTTCGACTCGATGATCGAGACTCTCGAAGGAGGAAGATAGTTGAAGCTGCGAGAAAGGGAGAAGAAATAGACCACTGACCGAAAAAACTCGCTCTACTCGCCGTCTTGTTCTCGGCATATTCTCCATCGCCCTAGGCATCATCTCTCTCGTTGGATTCTTTTCCATCACCTATATCGCAGGAATCGGTTTTCTCGGTGGTTTCTATGGTCTCATATTGATAGCACTGGGCGTGGGCCTGATCCTTCCGAAAAAGGAGCACAAGAAAGAGGAGATTCCATAAGACTTGACAGAAGAACCCTCGGCGAAAAAGAGAACGTATGCGCGCGCCACCGCCATCGTGGGAGGACTTATCGCCGGAGTTGTCGCAGGTCTAATTGCTTATCTCATCGCCGGCCTCGTCGGGTTCATCATCTCCTTCATCATAGGAGCAGTCACAGGTTCGCGTGCAACACTTCTAGCTAATCGAGCAAGAGAGCGACCGTCTTGACACGATCCGTCGTCGCGGAGCCTCAAAGCTTGATCCTA
>VBBE01000149.1 GCA_005884605.1 Candidatus Bathyarchaeota archaeon | reverse complement strand
CTGCTCCGGATTCTCTATGTTGATCTTCGCGTCGAACTCTGTCTTTTCCACTTCTAAGGGTGCATCGACTAGTGCGATCTTTGCATCTTCCACTCTCTTGGGCATTCCGGGATGAACGATTTCCTTGTCGAGAACTATTCCTTTGATGAGGGCTGTATCGGTCAATGACTCGCCGGGCTTCTTCTCCACCTTTACATCATCAATGTCGACCTTGTACCCGTCGGGAGTCTTCTCGGCAACCTGGAGAATAGCGTTCACGGCGAGTTCTGCCATTGCCTCTTTGTCTTCGGCGAGAATCTTGCTTGCCAGTGAGACCTCAGCCACTCTTCTAAGAGTCGCCTTGTCAGTAGGATCGATTTTGATGGCGATCTGATCGAGCACCTCTAGAGCTCGGTTCGAAGCCTGCCGGTAACCATCGACTATCACTGTTGGATGGATTCCCTGGTCGATGAGTTCTTCAGCTTTTTTGAGTAGTTCTCCGGCTACAACCACTGAGGTGGTTGTTCCGTCTCCGACTTCGTCGTCCTGGGTCTTCGCAACTTCTACCATCATCTTGGCGGCTGGATGTTGTACTTCCATTTCGTCGAGTATAGTCGCTCCATCGTTAGTGATCGTTACGTCTCCGAATCCATCCACTAGCATTTTGTCCATGCCTTTTGGTCCTAGCGAGGATCGGACAGATTCGGCAATGACTTTCGCAGCCATAATGTTCGCTTTGAGTGCATCCTGACCGCGGCTTCTCGAAGTTCCTTCTCTTAGAATAATTACTTGCTGACCTGCTAATTCTGATGACAATTTTTTCTTATCCCCAAGTCTCGACGGGCGAGAGAATTCGCGTGCAATATAAAATTTATCAAGCGCTAGGGCTCCGAAACCGGAAGCAAACATGCCCTAGGCGGGTTATGTGGCGCTAATTCCTTGTTATTAGCTCATTTTCGACGATTTGCGCCTTTCGACCGCACAAAATCTACGGGTGAGATCAAACCGAAGCACGTTCGCGATTCCATCGGTTCGATTGAGATTGTTCTTGTAATTTGCAATTTGAGCTTGAGAATAACTTGCTATGAGATCTGTTTTGGGCCAACTCTTTTAGGCACCAGAGCGGAGATTACTGAAAACCGGGGACAAGCTGAACAATTGCGAGAACTGATCAGGATCAATCAACCGTTTCTTGGAAAGGAAGAGATCGACGCAGCAGTCGAAGTCCTACGTAGCGGAATCCTGACCGATAAGAGCGGGATGGGGCCTCGTGTTCTTGAGTTTGAAAGGAGTTTTGCCAAGTTTGTTGGTGCAAAGCATGCTGTCGCAGTGGTGAACGGGACAGCAGCATTACACGCCTCGCTACTCGCTGCGGATGTTGGCCCCGGTGACGAAGTAATTCTCCCCTCTTTCACGTTTGTCGGCGCCGCCAACGCCGTCGTACTCACTGGTGCAACCCCTGTTTTCGCTGACATCGATAAGGACACGTATTGTCTCAGGATTGAGAGTGTCGAGGAGTGTGTGTCACGTAAGACGAAAGCCATCATTCCCACCGATCTCTACGGCCTTCCCTCTGACGTTTCCGGGGTAGCTAATTTGGCCCATGGAAAAGACATTGTTGTAATTGAAGACGCGGCTCAGGCTCACGGAGCCCAGCTCGACGGGAAAAAAATTGGCTCGATCGCCGACATGACTTGTTTCAGTTTCTACGCCGGCAAGAACATTACAACCGGTGAAGGAGGGATGGTTACGACAAATGATGACGGGTATGCTCAGGCCCTGAGAATGGTCCGTTCTCACGGAGAACAACGTCCATACTGGACCGTTAGGCCAGGTCATAATTATCACATGACTGAGATTGCAGCGGCGATCGGTTACGCGCAGCTGAGGAAACTACCCTCGTTCCTTGAAAAGAGGCGGAAGAATGCTGAGTTGACCACTGAGAAGCTGAACATGACGGGAAAACTATTGTTGCCTAAAGAGCCCAATGGCCGAAAACACAGCTGGTACTTGTATACGGTTCGCTTGAGAGGCGTGAACGCTGCCAAACGGAACAAGATTGTGGACAAGCTGTGGAACAAGAACATCGAAGCTGGGGTCTACTATTCTTCCCCCGTGCATTCTACACCGCTTTATCGGGACTCGAACATTGCTCGGAGGGGGAGATTGCCTGAGACTGAGAAGGCGTCGAGGCAGGTTTTTTCCCTCCCTGTTCATCCAAGGTTGGGTGAGACCGAGATAGAGTATGTGGCTGAAACTCTGCGGAAGACGATTGCCTAGATACTAGCTAAGTTCTAGATGATCCCTTTCGAGTGCAGAACGTCCTTGATTCCTGGCTTGGTTTGTTCCTTCAATTCGTAGCCTACTCTAACAGTGGGCTTCGGGAACTTGATTATCCGCCTGATATCCGCGGGTGTCGCTATCATAATGGTGTCGCAGTCCACTTTGGCTATGGTCGCTTCCAAGTCACGTATCTGCTTGTTCCCGTACCCGATTGTAGGAAGAACTTCGGTAACGTGAGTGTACTTCTTGAAAATGTCCTTCACGATTCCCACGGCATACTTGCGCGGGTCCACAATTTCTTTGGCGTGGAAGGATTTCGCAGCAACGTACCCGACTCCATAGGCCATATCGCCGTGGGTGACGGTCGGGCCGTCTTCTATGATCAGGACTCGCTTTCCCCTAACTAGCTCAGGCTTGTCTACCGTGACTTCTGACGCAGCCTTGATGACTATAGCCGTTGGGTTCAATGTCTTCAGATTTGACTCCACTAGCTGTATTTTTTCCGGTTCCGCAACGTTGACCTTGTTGATGATTCCGACATCGGCGAGCCTGACGTTGACTTCACTTGGATAATGTGTCAGCTCGTCTCCAGCGCGTAGCGGATCTAGGACTGCGAAGTGGACGTTTGGTTGAATGAATGGTATGTCGTTATTTCCTCCATCCCAGAGTATTATGTTTGCCTCCTTTTCTGCAGATCGTAGAATCTGTTCGTAGTCTATGCCCGCGTAGACCACAAAGCCGTGTTCAATGTGCGGCTCGTACTCTTCCCTCTCTTCGATGGAGCAATCCGCCTTGTCCAAGTCTACGAACGAAGCGAATCTCTGAACTCCTTCTCTTGTGAGGTCGCCGTAGGGCATCGGGTGTCGAATTACGACGACTTTCTTGCCAGCATCTCGAAGAGTTAGAGAAATCTTTCTAGAGACGGTGCTCTTCCCAGCTCCGGTCCGCACCGCCCCAACCGAGACCACTGGCAATCTTGAGCGAAGCATCGTGTTCCTCGGGCCGAGCAGCTGGAAGTCCGCTCCTGCGGCCAGTGCAGAGGACCCAATGTGCATCACATCTCCATAGGACAAGTCACTATAGGACAGTATCGCCAGGTCGGCTCTCAGTTCTTTGATCAGACGAGGAAGCTCTTTCTCCGCGAATATGGGAATTCCTTTCGGGTATCTCGGCCCAGCAAGTTCTGGCGGGTAGGTCCTTCCTTCTATTCCCGGGATCTGGGCTGCTGTGAATGCGACTACTTCATGATCAGGCGAGTTCCGAAAGACCATGTTGAAGTTATGAAAATCCCTTCCCGCTGCCCCAACTATGACCACTCGTTTCATGTGAACTCGCTTTGTCGGCGGTCCGCCTTGAGCGAGCTATATAACTTGGTTCACCCTCGGAGCTGAGGGTCTTGTCACACGGACCTGCATCAGAGGTTTCCCGACCCAAAGTCTCCTTTTCGATCGAAGGATTAGGCGAGGCTCAAGGAGAATTCTTCAGGTTCGCCGCCCCTCGAACATCTGACGCTCTGTTGCGCAATCTTCCTGTAAATGGTAGGGCCGTGAGATACGGGGAAGAAATCTATTTCCAAGTCACAGTGAAGGCTCCAGGCGAGAAGCCCCGCAGCAATATGGATGTGGGATCAATAGGTTACTGGCCGCAGGGTGACGCCGTTTGCGTCTTCTACGGTCCAACTAGGCCTTACAGTCCCGTTAATCTCTTAGGACGAATAACCTACGGGCTCGAGCTGTTCAAGCAGGTGAAGGAGGGTGCGGTCATAACGATAAAGAAGGTTTAGGCGGCGGCTGGCTGGTAGATTCTGATCCTCGCGTTCCCGCCGACCAGCCGTACAAGCCTTTTCTTCTCGAGGTCTTCCAGCAGATCTTTGGCCACGCTGAGTCTAAGGTTGAACTGCGATGCTATTGAGAATGGTGTGATCGCTCCCATTCTCTGGACCTCGGCAAGGAACTTTGGGTCGGAGATGTCGGGGCTCTGCAGTCCTCTTGGTCTCTTCTCCACAACTGTCTTTGCCTTTCCCTTCTTCGAACCAGGTTCTTCTTTCTTGTCCGTCTGATCCTGGGTCCTTTCCATCTGTGCCATACTTTTCTTCTTGGCGCCGCCCATGGTTCGTCAGCACTTCCCCCGTGGTTTGCTGGATAAATAGGTTACCGAAAACTGGGGAAACCCTTATTCGCTTTATGGCTCAGCGATGCCTTGCGTTGCTTTGAGGCTCGTAACCGTTAAACTTCCTGAGAAGCTCATCGACGATGTTGACCAGTTGGTCAAGGCTGGAATCTATCATAGCAGAAGCGATGCCATTAGGGCGGCGGTTCGCGATCTCCTGCGGCGCGAGTTATGGCAACCGGGCCAAGCCTAATCGTCTAGGACGACAGATGCTCTTGCTAATTCTGCTGCTGACCTTCCGGGGTTCTTTGCTTTTGTGATTGATCTTCCGATTATGAAGTAGTCTGTTCCTGCCTTCAGGGATCGGGCTATTTCTCCGCCTTGGGTTCCAACTCCCGGTGAGAAGATTGGCACGCTCGTGCCTAGGATCTCCTTGGTTTTTCGAACTACGTTAGGCCTGGTTGCGCCTACTACTGCGCCATCGGCCTTCCACTCGACAGCTTTCTCGGCGAAGATTTCGAACTGGGGTCGGGTCTTTTTGTATCTGCCCCACAACACCTTCTGTCCGTATCCCTCGGAGGCTCCTGGATGGCTCATGTAAACGAGCGCTAAGAGCCCCATGCCATGTTCGTGAGCCAGCTTGAACGTGGTTTCGAGGCCGCCCTTCCATCCCGCGAACGGGTTTATTGTCATGGCGTCGAATCCGAGATTGAGATAAGCTCGGGTGATCGCCGCGTTTGTCTCGTCTATGTCATTGAGCTTATCGTCTATTATCGTCGTAAGCCCATGACCATGTATTTTCTTCAGCAGTTGAGTTGTCCTCTCTGGGCCAATCCTCAGAATTGTTTGGCGCCCGAACTTTACGGCACATATTGACAAGCGGGTTTGTTCGAGCAGGTCGATTGCTTGGTAAGTCAGTTCCCTGGGTCCGCCATCGTTGACATCGATAGCGAGAACTATTCGGCTCTTGTTGGATCGCGAAGATTGGAGGATTCGTTCTTTGAACGGTATCTTGCGGTTCTGCCTCAATTCGGCCTTGGACCCTTCGGCATCCAGCCTAGTTCATGGTTAAGGTTTTCTAGAGGCACTCGTTTTGGCGGCGCTTTGAATCCGTAGGATGAGACTGCGTTCAGTGCTCCGCTCTGTTCTCTTTCCGCCGCGAGCTTCACCATCCGTATGACGTCCGTTAGAATGCCTGCACATGCTGGTCCGTCTTCGAGCGAGATCCGCATGTCAAGGGTGAAGTCTGTTCCTGCGAAGTATTCGCCTTTGATCCAAAAGTAGCTTGTCCGGCGGTTCTCCATGAAGTCTACGAAATCGGACGACCCTGCGACTATTGGGAACTTGTACGGTACGGCAGCGGCGACAGCCGCTGTCTTTATACCCCGCTTGATCTCGTACCGTTTCTTGTCAAGGGATAGTTGTGACTCTGTTCCTCCGCCGATGTCGAGTTGGTACGTTTCTCCAATCTGGGTGCCCCTCTCGACTAGCAGGGATAGGAGATTCTTGTGGAGGATTGTTGAGCCGATCTGATCCATGATGTCATCGCCCACAACGAGGGCCCTTTTCTTTTTGTACTTGGCTTGCCACACCTTGCTCGAAGCTATCCTTGCGGGGGTAGCATTGATGAAACCGCTGCCAGCCAGCAGCGCCGCTTGGGCATACATCTCACTGGCCTTCGAGGCGCCTGTTGGCGTGAGGTTAACCAACACATCGGTCCTAGTGTCCTCTAGAACCTTGGAAATGTTGGAGGATTTTGCATTGCTTGGCTGTATCTTATCACCGGCGATACGCGATATTCCGTCCAGAGGCTGGGCCATCTGGACCTTGACCCCCGTGGGACGCACTTGAACGACTTTTCTCGTGTTGTTCGGTTCTGCGTAGACTGCTTCTGACAGATCTTTCCCAACCTTCCTCTCGTCAATGTCGAAAGCGGCGACGAACCGAATATCTGATACCTTGAAAGGTCCAACTTTCTCGTTCATCAATCCAATTTTCTTTTGGGCAGTGCGGTAGAATTCTGTTCCTTGGACAAGGCTCGAGGCGCAGTTTCCAACTCCCGCGATGGCGACCCTAATTTCTCTGGGCAAGACGATTACCGGCAGTGCTGGAGAGAATGTTTACTGCTGAAAAGTCTTTGGCCCTGGTTTATTTTGGAAAGAGTGGAAAGTCGATGACGTCAATGACCTTTGTGTAGAAATATTTTGCATCTGTGGCAGCGTTCGTGAACTCCAACCTTTCTCCGTGTGGCTTTGCTGCCAGATACTTAAGAAACGGTCCTGGTGGCGGAGTCACGGACGAGGTGTAGAAGAAGACTGGAAGGGCGTCGGAGTCATAATAATGTTCGAAAGGTATACAGTTGCCCAGTATGTGTTTTTCTCCTCTCCGGAAGTGCCACAGAGGAAAGACGTTCCCGTCTCGCAATGAAAGCGTGAGTAGAACCCTGGCCAGGGACTTTGTGTCTTGGAGCTCAGTCAAAACGGGGTCGGGGGCATCTGGAAAGTCGCCTTCGATACTCTTTACAAAGGGGTCTGGCAAACTCTTCACGTCGATGACGGAAGCATACTTGAACCGAGTATCGTCGGCTTCGTCGCAAAATTGCCATTCCTCTCCTTTAGGAGAATCGCTCTTGTATGCAAGGAAGGGTTTGGTTCTGTCAAAGTCCGCTTCAGTGTAAGCCAATATCGGAATATCTCCATCCCAGTACATGTACGCGGTGAAGAATGCTAGGATGTCGCTGGATTCGTGTCTGAAGCTCCAAATCATTTGGGATCCTTCGGTCAGGCCCAATGCCAACCGGGCGAAATTCTGAATGTCTCGAACGTGTACGGGCATTGGGGGCTTGATTGGCTCCATTGTCACTTTCGCGTTCGCTCTGCCGACGAGTTCTCAGTGCCATTAAGACTTGGCTAGCGATGACCAATCGTCTTCTTACCTGAACAGGTCCATTTCTTCTGGTCTCAGAAGGTCCTTACCCGTGCCTTTACCTCGTTTGATCTTGTATCCTCTAACTAGAGCGGCTGGGATCTTGTCTGCTTTGTTCATGACCAGTTCTCCAGCGGAGGCAAGCTCGTCCGCGATGGCAATCTCGGTCACATGGAGCGTGTGTTGGTACATGTCCCGGGTTCCTCTATAGTCGTGGATTGGTTTCATTCCTGAGATTCCTATGGCGAAGTTGACCTGCCCCATTCTCCATGCCCGGCCAAAGGTGTCAGTTATGATCACGGGTATTGTTTTTCCAGTGAGTTTTCGGATTGTCTTGCCGATGCGGTCGGCGGAAGCGTCGGGATTCAATGGTAGGAGTGTAAGGGTATCTTTCCCCTTTGCGACGTTCGAAGCGTCAACACCAGCGTTCGCGCAGATGAATCCGTGCCTTGTTTCGGTGATTAAGTGTCCAGCCTTCATCCTAATGATCTTTCGAGTTTCTCGTAGGATAACTTCTACCTGGCGCGGGTCCTTGCCTGCCTCCTTTGCAACGAAGGATGCGAAAAGAGAGGGCGTTACTTTAGAGAGGTTTACGACTCGGCCTTCTGCTTTTGATACAACTTTCTGAGAAACAATTGTGACATCACCTTCTTGAAATTCCTCCCCCTGATCCTTCAGGCTGGCGACAATGATCTCGCCAAGATTATCGCCCGACTCAATGTTTGGGATCCCTTTAACGGGAATTATGCTGAGCAAAACGATGCTAACCTCCGGAGAAGAAGGAGGTCAGCTTCTTCGCACCCGTGAGTTCTTCGTAATCTAGGCCCACTGCGTCTAGGACCTGCTCGAAGGTTGAGCGGATGTATTCGTTGTATTTTTCCACGTCAATCTCGTAAATGCTTGCCAGTTGAACCGGCTTGACCCCGCTCCCGGTCGTGACTTTTACGAAGCTGACTAGGTCGCCGGCTCTAACGTCTCCGCCCTTGTTGCTCAATTGCTGTGCCGCTTTGACGTGCTGCGGAGTCGTTTTCGTGTAGCTGGAGACGGATTTTCCGATCATCATGTTAAACGCCAAGTCATCCAAGGAATATTTCCGGTTTCGCAACTTGCTGTACGAATCTTGCACAAGATCCTTGATCTGGGCCCTCGCCGCGTCGAAATCGGTTGGCGTTTTAACCTGACCGAGAATCCCCACTAGTTGATTGAAAGTGTTCTTGAGAAACTCTGGGATGTGTCTCTTCTTACCGGTGAGTCCCTTGATGTCAACTTTGTTGTCGGCGTGAACTCCGAGGTAGTTTTTCTTTCTGAGGCTGAGAGCAACGTACCGGTAATTCTTGTCAACCTCTAGCTCCATCCCGAGCTCCTTTTTGGACCATCGTATTAGCTCGTCAAGTTTCTCCCGAGCTGGAGTGCCCAGGAATAGTGAGTCTGTGTCTCCGTAGAACACCTCAATTCCTAGTCGTTTCGCTTCTTGAATCGTGTTTGTTATCGCGTATCTTCCGACAGCGGCTGTTGACTCTGCGAGGGGAGGACAGTAGAGCGAGAACCTGTCTGAGCCGAAGACCCCGTAGCTCGCGTTCAGCACTACTTTCAGAGCGTTCTGCACGACCTGATACCAAGTGAGTTTCTCCGGCGAGAGTCCCTTGTCTTTGGATCTGGGTTTGTACCAGTGTATTCTGAGATCCCGAAGGGACCCTACTAGTTGACTTTCCATTGCCTTTCTGTGTCTACAGACCCAATGGTCTGTGTCGGGGATCTTGTTGGTTCGACAGTCAGCGTGTCCACAAAGAATCGTCTCGTAGCCGAGGTTCCACGTCTTGATTATGGATGGGTATAGCGAGGCAAAATCCAGCACGGCAACATCGAAGTGGACACCTGGAACAGGATCGACGACCATTCCACCTTTGTACTTTTTGCCTTTGATTACCGCGGTCGTGCTAGTCGATCCTTTCTTGGCGGTGATCTCCTCCGATCGTGGAATGAGGAAACCTCGAGAACGATGTTCGCGGAACAGCATACTTCTGATCCAGCCCGAGACACCCTGGCGGGCCATGTCCTCCATCGGGAGAAAACTTATTCGAGAGAGCGCGGTGATCAGTTTCATAACGACCTCTCCATCGAAACTCGTCAGATTCATGACGAGCTCAGCGTCTTGGTAGCAATATGCCGCGAGTTCTGTTGGGCTCAATCTTGATACGGGCGCGGAAATGTCCAGCTTACCTGTTTCGAGAAGCGCCTCGGAAACAGCATCTAGTGTAACTTCTCTGTATCTATTGCTAAAGGCGTAGACTTGGATGGATCTGTTGAAGAAGAACTTGTAAAGGTCCAGGTGTACTCCGTATTTGACGGTGGCCGATTCTCTTCCTAGCTCTATGGGGATCTGGTCTCTGTAGAAGCCGAGATGGTTTAGCGCTCGATGGAACAAGTATCGGAGGTCAAAATCGTCTCCGTTGAAAGTCAGGACGAACGGATACTCGTTCAGAGTTTTGAATATTGCTGACACAAGTTCCGGTTCAGAATCGTACACCTCAACTTCTATTCCGGGAAGTTCGACGGTTTCTGTGCCATTTTGTTTGAGGAGGAGCACCCTCTTTGAGTCGTCTGACCCGCAGAGGCTTGCACATGTGACCTTGTACTCTGCAGCTGTGGGGTCGGGGACCCTCGTTTCTATCGGGGAGTAGACTTCGATGTCGAGTGCTACCCGTCTGAAGTTTGGAACGGGATATTCGAGGAGGCGTAGCCATCTTTCCATTAGTTTACGGTAGTCTTCGTCCTTTTCTTCGATCGCTTCTTTGACAGCGGGAAGTTGTGCTGACGTCCCTGGCTTTAGATCGCCTTGATGGATGTTGTAGGACATTCCGGGCTCAAGATGTCTGTCGTAGATGTAGTTCTCGACGTACCTAATGTCAGCCTCCCAAGCGGTAATTATGTCTCTGATGCATCCGCTGGGTCGTCCGCCTATGGAAAGCGGGTCTTTCGCAAGCACGATAGTCACGGGGATATCCCTGCCTTCAAGGGCGTCAAAACGTCTCGCAGGCTCGAGTCCTAAGAGTCCCGGATGACTCATCAGTTCCTTGCTTTTCTTCAGGTTGTCAGACGTGTCTTTGGATAGGCAGTAGGGTGTGTGGCCTGTATTATCGTACCAGAATTGTATCTTCTCGGTTTGAGGATCGTAGAGTTTGAGGTATACTGCTCTTCTCTCACCGTCATACCCAGCCCCGACAAAATATGACTGAGCCATCTCCTTTGGTGTCTCAGGCTTGAACACAAGCTGGGGCTTCGTCAGAGCCTTGGGCTTCGGTGTCTCAGGTTGAGGCTTTGTTAGGTATTGGTCAAGGCTGGACATCATGCGGAGCCAAGGCCGGAAGGGCTTATCGGTAAAAAGGTTCCCCGTAAGGATGCAAGAAATGCCCGACTCGAAACTGGTGGAGAGGCTGCGACTGGCGCGAGAAGCTCTGCTTCTTGTATCAGAGGGAAGGAGTGAAAGATCCGCAGTCTCAAGAATCGCTTCTGCCGATCCTCCACTCCGACACGAGAAATCTTCAGCGCTTAAACTGGTCATTGACACGGTTTCGAGACTTGACGCTCTGAACAGAGCAGTTCTGACGATTTTTCCAGGCGAGAAATTTGATAGAACGAGCCTCGCTCTCTTCCACCTCACCGCCTATCTCATGCTCCCGAACGATATTGATGAAAAGGCCGATTTCGTTCGGGCATTAAGAAGAATATCATCCGAGCGTGAAAGTCCGAAGCTCGAACAGTTACTTGGGTTCCTCATAGCACGCGCGCCTCTCGACAATCCGAGTGATATGACCGAGACGGAGCGGGTGGGCCTTGATACCCACAATCCGCCATGGTGGGTCTCGTATTGCTTCTACCACTTCGGTAGAGAAACTGGTCTCAAGATCCTTTCTCCACCTGCGCGTCCTCGATACGTTCGCGTTAACTCGCTGAGAAATCGTGGTCGAATTGGCCTTCCGCTTGAATTGAGAAAATACTCGGGTCAGCTGGTCGAGGCTGATTCTGGCACTCACTTACTGACGGGGTCACCCTCGGTCCTTGCGAAGTATTTCGAGATAGGCCTCTTCCAAGTGCAAGACTTTGCCTCCTATCTATCAGTCAAGGCTGCAGACCCCACACCTGGGGAGAACGTGCTGGATCTCTGCGCCGCGCCCGGTGGCAAGACAGCGACTCTGGCTCAGATGATGAAGAATCGAGGACGAATCACTTCGGTCGACTATTCTAGGACTAGGATGGCGTCGTGGAGGACGGAAACGGGAAGACTCGGAGTAAAGATAGCCTCCCCTCTAATCGGAGACGCGTCAAACCTAGGCCTCGCCCAACAATTCGACCTTGTGATTGTCGACCCCCCCTGCACCGGAACAGGCATTCTAGATCGAAACCCGCGGATGAAATGGCACCTTTCTCCAAAGCTCGTTCAAAAGTTCTCACTCCTCCAATTTAGCATGCTCGAAGAGTCTGCAAGGTACGCGCGTCCAGGAGGCCGCATCCTATACTGCACTTGCAGTCTCACACTCGAAGAGAACGAATTTGTACTTTCGAGGTTTCTATCTGCGCATGCCGACTTCGAGACCCGTCCGATCTTGGAAGAGTACGGTTCCCCAGGACTCCGCGGCCAAAGTAATTGTCGACGCTTCTATCCTCATAGGGATAGAACTGCAGGTTATTTCATCGCTAGACTCGAACGTATTGCTCAGGCATAATGCGAGTCCGCGATTCGAGATTCGGAGAGTTGAGGAAAGTAGCTTGATAGGCTGTTTAGGAGCCGTAGAGTCGGCTTCGCCCCACGAGGTCCGTGATTATTGGCATCAGGTCAAGTCCGCGTATCCTTCCAAGGTTTCCCCTAGCTGCTGACGCCTCGCTGAGCTTGAGAACGCGACTTGCAGGGACGTCCGGGCCACCTATTATCACCGGGACGGGGTCGCCGGTATGGGCTCCATACCCGACAGGGGTGGCATGATCGGCTGTCAGCGCGACATAGTTAAGTCCGATATCGACTTCATCGATGATGTGACCGACAAGCGTGTCCACTTCTTCCAAGGTTCTGACCTTGCCTTTGAAATCGCCGTCATGTCCCGCGATATCGGGCGCCTTTACGTGGACGAGAACAAAGTTCTTGTCCTTGCTTCCCTCGATAACTGCCTTTGCTTTTGCTTCGTAATCTGTCTTAATCCCGCCAGTTGCACCCTTGATATCCATCACCTCCATTCCTGCGGCCATCGCTATTCCTTGGACCATTGGGGTTCCTGAGATGCAGGTTGCTCGGAGGTCGAACATTGACTTGAAGCTTGGAAGGTTGGGAATTGTTCCCGCTCCCCTTGTTAGAACAATGTTAGCCGCCCTTTCACCATCGTTCGCTCGTTCCTGATTCAACGGATGTTCCCGCAACACCTCATGTGACCTCTTGACGAATTCATTAACCGCGAGGGATGTTCGTTTTGCTTCCTCGCTTCCGTCCAGCGCTTTTGAAATCGCTATCTTAGCACCTTCCTCTTTCGGGTCCACATCGGACACCATTCTCGACAGCTTCTCGCCCCGCAATACTAGGACTGCTCTGTGATCAACTGTGGCTTTGAAAATAGTCCTGACGCCAGGTACCCCATCGATCTTGATCGCGTCAACCACCTTGGCAAGTTTCGAGGTGCCCTTTCTGATTCGTCCTGCGCGTCTATCTTCTACACGGAAGCCATCATCAACTGTGGCGAAGTTGCATCGAAACGCGACATCGCCTGGTCGAAGCTCTATTCCAGCACCCATCGCCTCTAGCGCACCCCTTCCCGTGTAGTATTTCGCTGGATCGTATCCCAGCAAAGCGAGATTTGCAACATCGCTTCCCGCACGTACACCGGGAGATATCGGGTCAAGTTGACCGACAAGGCCTCCTTTGGCCAATCTGTCCATGTTCGGAGTGTTAGCGTATTCCAGAGGTGTCTTGTAGTCATGATCGATCAGGGGCCGGTCAGCCATTCCGTCGACGATTAGCAATACGGCTCTTTTGTCTGCCAATGGGTTAAACTTCCAGCGAACCATTTTACGGTAATACAGTTAAAACAGTTTGCCTCAGAAGCGATTGCTAGCACGTTTGATGATGACTCACATCTATAGGCAAACATTGCGTGACTCAGTCTCGAATGACCAGGCTCTGATGGTAAAGGTATCGCGAGAAGGGAGAGATAGGATTTGGATCAGTGCGCTGTCTGTGGAATGAAAATTGTAGATGGCATTTTGGGCCTTTGCGCCAATCACTCGGAGGTTTACCACAAGGTCAAGGATGCCTACCCCGTCTGGTCCGCCGCCTACGGCAACCTGACGACGAAAGGTTTTCTCAAACGGCTACTTGCACTGCATGAAACTGGCGATCGCGCCAGAGAAATGACGCAATTCCTTATTCGCAACCCCGAGAGGTGGAAATAAATCAAGACCCTAATCGTGTGCGAGAAGCCCAGCGCGGCCCAACGAGTCGCAAGAGCACTCGACGAGGAAAACCTCCCTCGAAAACTAGAATCGCAGGGCGTACCCTATTTCGAATGCCATACGAAACAAGGACAGCTCATCGTCTGCTCGGCCCTTGGACATCTCTATGGCGTCGATTCCAAGGGTCGATCAAGTAGACGTTCCTACCCTATCTGGGACTATCACTGGGCAGCGAAACATCTGTTTGATCGAGCCTCGACGAGATTGGCTCGATGGGTTCGGGTCATAGGATCCCTTGCAGCAAACGCAGATCGCTACATCAACGCGTGCGTATCACCCGACACAGAGATCCTAACGAACAGGGGGAACGTCCCAATTGCTGAACTGGAGGGAACATGGCCCGAACGAAGAGTTGTAACTCTTTCCGAGGCGTCAGCAATCCCTACTGAACACCACGTGATCCGGTATCATCGGCTTGAACCAAGGCTCTACGGAAGTTCATGCGTTGAAATGAAGACTCTTTCTGGGAGGAGGATCAGGGCGACCGCAGATCACAAATTCTGGTCACAACGAGGGTGGCTAAGACTTGAAAAGCTGGGCCCAGGCGACAAGGTTGCTGTCTATTCAGCGCCGCGATTGGATTTTCTGCATGCCAAGCACGAAGCTCTCGTTACAATCGAGGATGTGTGGGCGACACTCAACTCCTTCAGGTCCAAGCAAAGTAGGCATCCCCATAGCAGGTATCGCTACGATTCACATGAATACCATGAGGCATGCAATCTTAGAAGTGAGAAACTATCTTATCCAGAGATAGCCCTTCGAATGGGGCTGTCTGTCAGAACAGTAAGACGCTGGCTTGGAGAAGGCAAGCAACCTTATACCGTTAGCAACCCCGCGATCGAGAAACTCCGAGACTTAGGACTCGCCCCTTTGTTTCTAGACGACGAGAAGATATTGCCTATCGCGCGGCTGCTTGGCGCCACCTTTGCGGATGGTTGCCTTTCGCAGTCCTCAGCTAGGTGGTATTCGGTATGTTTCGTTGTTGCGTGCGAGAGATCTGGAGGTGCAGATGAAGTCGCTAGGGACCTTGAGAAACTTGGTTTCCGTGGCTCGCGACATGTTGTGACAAGGACAGGTCGAATTAACGGAAGGTCGTTCATACAACAGACCGAACAAGTAAGATGCGCATCCCTCGCATTGTGGTTGCTACTCAAGACTCTCGGGGCTCCCTCCGGCTCAAAAACCA
>VBBE01000125.1 GCA_005884605.1 Candidatus Bathyarchaeota archaeon | reverse complement strand
AATGCGACGATGAGCCACCATACGACGGCCTGTCCGGCGATAGTTATGGCAGTAAGATCTAGTCCGCTGATCGCGAAAAGCGGAACGAAATAGGTCAAGATGGATGCCGAGGGAATGCTAGCCGTCTTCCTTGGAACTTGAGAATTCTTGTTTAGCACAGTAGGTAGGCTAAACACGGCAAGCCCCGCGCTGCCGATCGAGATCAGAACGTCCACCAAGCTCATGTGTATTGCCTCAGTAGTGTCCCCATCCTGTTCCAACCAGTTGGAAGCCTCTCTAACAGAAGGGTCAACCGTACCGTCCAGACTCTTCGGCTGGCTCTCCGGTACTGTCGTTGTGTTACCGCTGCCGAGCCGGTTTGGGTAAGGCGGGCTTCTCCCTTAGAGTGAATCGGAGCCCTGACCAAGTCGTGTCAATCGAGCAGATCTTGAAATCAACCATTCCGGCAGCTATCCCTGCCTCCCTGACTATAGGTTGTCCCAAGTCGGTTTGAAGTTTGGAGGTCTGCTTCGGCCAGATAATCCATAATCCAGCATTCTTCGAAAACACCTTCATGCGTTGCAGTCTCTCCTCCAACTCTGTTCTGGATCTTACAAACCAGAGGGTAAGGTTGGATTGGCTTCTTACGCCATCTCGCAGGACCACATTCTCGGGTAATTCGCCCAAGGTCTGTCGGAATCCCGGAGGTGCCCCGACTAGGGACACAGTGTATCCCGATTTGATTCCGAGCTCCTGGTGGAGAGGCGCCGCTTCACCGTGTTGCATTGTGTTCGGATGCACTCACCTATACACTTCGTGCTAATATGTTCCAGACCAACCTAGCAGTTACAAAAGACACACAGTTCGTGATCCGGACCCATGCGACCCTCATTGATCATACCTCTCAGTCTAGCCATTCTAGTTGCGACTTTACCGGCACTAGCCGCCGGCCAAGCCCCGAACAATGCACAAGCCTCTCTGGTTGGATTCAGCCTCACCATAACCCCGGACACCCTAAGCATTCAAAACGAGAGCAGTGCAAACGCCGCGATCATCGTTACAAGTCAAGGGCTAAATGGGCCTGTACACCTTGGCGCGTCTGTTTCCCCGAGCTCTGGGCTTCAAGCAGTAACAGACCCTTCGAGCGTGATGGTATTGCCGGGCGGTAACGCAGCCTCAACGCTTGAAATCAACGCAACTTCCGCTCAAGTTGGAGAATACAAGATCAACGTGACTGGCTCTGCAATACTAGCTCCTTCTCAATCGGTCACGGTAACCGTGCACGTGACAGGCCCGCCCAGTCAGCCCTCAACGTCTCCTCCATCAAGTTCTCCTCCTCCGCCGGGCACCACTGGTCCCAACAATCAGCAACCCTCAACGACCACATCAGGTTCCAATCCAAAGGGCCCTTCGACCCCCAAGAGTCAGGGTTCACAATCGGTGTTTGACCCAGTAGGGGTCATGGTTGCAGGCAACTTGCTCGCTGCTGTCGGGACCATCGGCGCACTAGCGTCAATGTATAGGAAGAGAACCAATCCCTCCCGTGTGAGTTCGTAACAGCCAGCGTCGACTCAGAGCTATCGTCACAGGTCGCGTTGTTTGCTACCAGAGGGAATTCTGGCCGGTTAGCGTTATTGGCGTTTGATGTTAGTCACTCTAAGTTTGAACTGGAGGGTCTTGCCTGCCATGGGATGGTTTCCTGTTTTTCCATACGCCTTTTCGGGTGGAATGACAACTTCCTTCTCCTCGTTGACCTTCATCCCGATCAGGGCCTCGTCAAATCCTTGAATCACTTTTCCGGCTCCGAGAATTACCTGCAACGGCTTATAGTCCCTCGCAGGATTGTAGAGTCCCGCGGATTTCGCCTCTTTCTCCATTGAAGTATCGAAGACCTTCCCACCTGGATATCGTCCGAGATAATGAACAGATACGGTGTCTCCCTTCTTGGCCTTCAGTTCTAGGCTGCTCAATGTCGATTGCTTTCTCGCTACGGACTCTGTAAATAGCTAACGGTCGTTTCGCCGCTCGATGTTCCGGCCGCGGCTATTATCGATTCGAATTCCTGTTTGAGCAGGCCAAGTACAACCAAGTCAGGGTATCTGTTGTCGAAGAAGACCGCATCTCTTAGGCGCGCTTCTTCTTTGAAGCCCGGTTTCTTGGCGAGTTGGACGCTGCCATTGTTCTCAGCATAGGTCCACCATTCGGCTCGGTGCAGGTTCAATTGTCTAAACACTTCATTCAGCAGTAGTTTGGCTGTCTCTGTCCCGTATCCCTTGTTCCAGGCAGTCTTTTCTCCCAGTGCCAGACCAACATCAGCGCCGGTCATCCTTCGTCGGAACTGCTGAATTCGAATTGTCGCCCAGCCGACTGGCTTGCGTGTGGATTTCTCTTCGATAATGTAGGCTCGCCTTCCCGTGTCTTCTCCCTTCAACTCTCTCGCGAATTCAGCCTCCAGCGCTTCCTTCGAGATCACATGGTCCGGGAAGGAACGAGCCAATCGCATGATCTCTTCGTCATTCTGCCACTTGTGCAGAACTGTTAGATCTTCACGTTCCAGCGCTCGGAGAGCGACTAGCGTTCCAGAGAGCAATGCTGTAGCTCAGTAATTCAGGTTTAGTCGAATAACAAGATACATCCTTCGAGAAGGTATTTCGCAGTCAAGAAAAGCGCATCTTAATACGCGATGAACGCGCTATAGCGGCCCCATGATGGCTGAGAGGCAGAAGTACAAAGCAAGGTTCACAAGCAAACTTCCCAACGGAGACTTTCTCGGACTAACCGTTTGGCCCGGAAAGAGCGACCCTAGCGCGGAGGTGTTGACCATTCAGGTTCGGCGTCAGGGAAGTGCTGGCTGGGAAACTGTCCATCGGGTGGCCATCTATCGGACCTCGGATGGTAGATACTCTCTCCTTCCGGAGCGAACTCCAGCTTCGCAACCTGCGAAGACCGAGCTGGTTGGCGGCGACGAATCGAGCGAGTCGTTCGAATAAAGGGTCCCGAGGAACCCCTCAGGGTTATAACGCAGGGTCGGATAACGGTCGGCATGTCGGGAAGCGTATTGGCTACTAGTGAGCTTATTCTGGAAGAAACGCCTTACCTTAACCTGACTACAAGGGGCCGTCGCACGGGTTTGTCTCGATCCGTCGAGCTCTGGTTCGCTTTCGAAGAGGGAAAGTTGTTCTTCTTAGCTCATGAGGATTCTGATTGGTGGAAAAACGTGAAGAAGACTCGTAGGGTGGAGGTCGAAGTTGGGGAGATACTTTTCGAAGGAAATGGAAGTCTTGCTCAGGAGAAGCTGGATCATGTTTTCGGCCTCTTCCGACGGAAGTATGGTGATGTTCAAGTGAACAGGTGGTATGGCGGTCAGAGGTCCAATCGCAGAGTTGTAGCCGTGGAGCTTGGAAGAGTCTTGGGCAAAAGGCCATCAGGGAAGATGCGGCCGATTGAGCTGGCAGCGTAAAAACCTAGATAACAAATCCTCAAGCGTCTACCGGATAGTCATGTCAAATTATTTTCGGATGTCTTTCTGACGTATTAGACAATAAGCTTCTATATTTCGATGTTGTTGGCTGTCAAGTCTGTCTGGCAATACTACGTTTCCTCAAGCGATGTTCTACGTCTGCTAGAGGGGTTCAGGAGGATGGTCAACGATTCATTACGGATTGGTCTGGTCAACGATGTGTCTTCGCTGAGAAAGCTTTCACTCCTCTCCTACAACCAGCTCGCCCATTACGATTCTCCAAGCTACTACAAGCTCTGCGCGATATCGCGCGCCGCAGGAATACTCGCGGCTAGGAGGAAGTCTATCCGAAGAGGCTTCACCACCAGGACCCCATACGCCTTTACAACATCTCCTCTCCTGCTACGGGTTCAAGATCGAGAACGGATATTTGCGTATTCCTGTCTCGAGAGGGAAGCGTTTCAGCATACCCTTGACCAAACATACGTTAGACATCGTATCTCAACCAGGGGTCAAGGTTCGCTCTTTCACCCTCACCTGGAACAAACTGAGTCTCTGCATCGCCCGCGACACTCCCATGATGAATGCGCTTCCACGGTGGGTGTGGACTGTAACCTTCGAAACCTCGCGGTGGGAAACGATGATCAAACCACTCACTACGACCTGTCAAAGACTGTGAGAATTGCTAGTACTACGACCCGTATCGTGGCCTCTTTCACACGAGATGATAATAGAATAAAGACGAGAATAGCATCGAAGTACGGGGGTCGGAGAATCTCTAGAACCGCTCACTTACTTCATAACGCCACAAAGACGATTGTTGCCTTCGCAATCCAACGGAGAACAGCAGTAGTTCTGGAGAACATCGAGGGCATACGATCCCTCTACCGTAGGGGTAACGGTCAGGGTAGAAAGTATCGTGGTAGAATGAACGGGTGGAGTTTCGGCGAGGCCCAGCGACAGATAGAGTACAAGGCCAGATGGGTAGGCCTTCCGGTTATCCGTCTGTCTAGACGTGAGACCAGAGCTACCAGCATAACTTGTCCGAGATGCGGGGAGAGACTCCAATCGGACAAACGACTGACCCGCAAGCTCTGGTGCGGAAAATGTAGAATTGTAATGGACCGGGACAGGGTAGCAGGGATCAACCTGGCCTGGCGGGGACGGGTGAGGTTCGCACGTTCCCGGCCTCCCATATTACTAGAGGCGCAAGGCAGGGCAGTTGAAGCAGTGAAGGGGAACCCGACGCCTACGGTAATCCCTGGAGTCGATGCCCCGAAGCTAACTCAACCAACAAAGAGTTAACAGAACCCCCGATAGTCATATAGCAGGTTCGCTCATCCTAGAGGGCTGTTGGTTTTACGATGGCTTATGGTTTGGCCGAGGGTTTCAGGAAGACAGCAATTAGGCTCGGTGGTAAGAAGAAGAA
>VBBE01000124.1 GCA_005884605.1 Candidatus Bathyarchaeota archaeon | reverse complement strand
GCGAGAACCATTTACGCAACTCGTCACTTGGGGATATCTCCTTCAGCCAGAGGTCCATTTTTGCCTTATCCTTCGAAAGACCTCGTGGCCACAGCCTATCGACCAGTATCCTGTAGCCATCCTCCGTGCCTGGTTCATCGTAGATTCGCTTGACTTTAATCATTTAGAAACCTCAAACTTGGCCGACGTATCCCTGATTCGTGTTCTTTCAACCCTGAACCTAGTCGTCCCTCAATCGGCTTCTCGAGCGATGAATGTTCTTTGTCCAAAATCTCATCGAGAAATCCGGGCAGCATTTCGGAGCCAAACATGCGCTTCAATTCGTCTGAGCGACCTTCCCACCGTCTCCCCCGATCGGCGCAACAGATTGTGATCTCCTCCTGATCGAGACGACCGCAGTGGCGATAACGAAGATGATTGCTACCGCTGCCGTGGCGTAGAAGACCGTCGGGTCAACACCGCCCCCGCCGACGTTCGTAGTCGTCGTCGTGACTGTTACTGTTCGGTTGGACTGGGAGCCCACGCCGAGGGCTAGCACCACTCCAGGAAATTCCTTTACACCCGCTGGGAAGACTGAGCTTGCCGAGACAGGAAGGTAGAGCTTAACGTTGCCATTCGAATCTGAGGCGATTGCCGGTTGGATTACCATCGGCCCGCCAATTAGCTTGGAAGCGACAAGCGTCCCACTGTTCTCGTCAAGCATTCTCAGAACGCCGTCGATGGTCGTCATATAGACTACTTGTCCACTTACAGTGAGGCCACCTCTGTAAGGGATCTTCGGCAGAAAGTAACTCCACCTCGCCTTCCCTGTGCTGGCATCTATTGCGGTTATAGTCGTGTTAGCCGCGCCAGCTGACGTGAACCCTCCGAAGGATCCGACTATCCCAATTGAACCGTATGGCGCCTTGGGGCCTGTAACCGGTGCAATGACTGCTCGTGAAGGAATATTGTACAGGGCGACGAATACGAGGTTCGCCACGGGATCGTAAGCTATGTCCGCTTCGATGTTGCCTGTTCCGGTCGCGTCGTAGAGCACGTGAGTCTGTCCTGTGGCCTGGCTGGGCCAACGAAGATTCATGTGCGTCTTGTTGGTGGGGTCAAGTGAATATGTGAATTTGGGATCGTTGGTGATTGATGGAGAGAAGTAATACCAGTACATGCTCCCGGTGGCCGCGTCGAGTGCATACACTCTGCCGTCCTTGCATCCCTTGAAGACGGCTTCGTGCGTCTGTCCGTTGATAGTTGCGTTAGCTAGAACGACATTCCACGCACAGTCGAAATCCCAAAGATCGTGTGAGGTTGTCTGGAAGCCCCAAACAAGCTTACCGCTTGTGTCGTCGATTGCAAGGATTGAATCGCTCCATAAATTAGGGCCAGGTCTCGTGGTCGCGTTGAAGTCTGGGCCTGGCTGCGCCGTCGATACATACGTCATCCCGGTTTTCTTATCAACGGCCCACGTACCGCCCCAACCTACACCCGAGCCAGCATAGCTATGCGTCCCGTTGAAACCGAAGTCGCCCCAATCACCATAAAATATGTCGTGAATCTGGCTTTGCGGAAGAGACTTAAGGTCTATCGCTTTGTGCCCGTCAAATACGAATGCGTGCGTCATGTTCGCAATACTCCTTATGTCCCAGTTAGGGTCGCTGCCATCCTGAGGAGGGATGGTGAAGGTTCTCCACAACAGCTTCGGAGGCGACTGTGTGATGTCAAAGCCCGCGAAGAAGCCCCTAGCCGCATCGGTCCCTTCGCTTCCTTCCACGCCAGTAACGAGAATACCTCTCTTTTCGTCTATGGCCATACTGTGACCGAATGTCCTGGGGATGCCGAAATTACCAGGTATGGTAGTGAGCTGGGCAAAGAGTGGGAATGATAGCTCTTTGTCACCAGTAAGAGCGTTGAAAGCGTAGATGGAATTGTTATTCGTGAAGAGCCAGATCAGTGGTTTTTCTCTTACCGTACTCGTGTACCAGATCGCGTGCTGATGACCGGCGGTGCTCGGCTTGCCCAGGAATGTTTGAGCACCGATACCCCGGGACCACAGTACATGACCGTCAACCGAACTGAGGGTGAAGATTTCGTTGTAGTTAGTTACCACGTATACTATGCCGTTTACGACTATGGGTGTGACTATTACGCCCTCAGCTCCTGAATATGCAGGAGGGGCGGACGGAACTGGGAACAACCACTGAACCTG
The DNA here is from genome assembly GCA_005884605.1 of Candidatus Bathyarchaeota archaeon. Next base: position 4,207 of record VBBE01000124.1, on the reverse strand, counting down.
CAAGTTATTCACGTTGTTGACGTTGATGTCGTTTTGGGGACTCCAGCACTTCCTGTGGAGACTAGGAAACCGGTGTTCGGGGTTCGCCGGAAAGCTCGACTAGAATTCTTGCGTATCATTCTATTTGACCTCCTCACGGTCTGAATGACTGGGCGTTTGCTCGATCGCCCTGTCGCGGTATGGAACCTGCTCGGCTCTCCGCCACACCGCAAGGCCGATTATTCCAGCAGCCGCTATGCCCGCGACCCCCACACCAAGCGACCGTTGGGAGTTCTGAGTGGGCGGGTATGGGTTTGAGTTACGAACAGCGAAGTAGACATCGAGGTTGCTGTTGGGATTGCGGATGGTTGTCACCACGGAATCTCCGGGGATCACGACCTGGACAATTGGTCCTCCAAGAGTCTGCCAGATCGGGTTGCCGGCATTCGCCGCCGCGATCGCCGAATTATTGGTTACCATCGCTCTCTGGAGCGCTGCAATAGAGATCAGGCAGTTCCCCGTCGCATTCTGAAGCGAAGTTGATGCTGCTTGAGTGCACCTGCCAGTGGCCGCAGTAGGCATTATGTTCGGGTCAAAAACCAGCACCGCAACGGTGTCCCAAGGTATGTTCAGTCCGCCAGCATCGGTATCAACTATGTGGTCATGCGCCGGAGTTGGCAGGACGCCTTCAGGAAGGCCGCCGTAACCGTTGGTTATGCCAAGATGCTGCTCTACGGAGGTGAACGCGGGTGAATAGAGGTACGTTGGGTGGTCCGGACAAGCAGTTGCTGTCCCGCCGGCGCCACAGTGGGTCAAGATTGTTTGGTTGTGATAGACCGGGAATCCATCAGGCGAGGAGCCGAGCGCACTCACCCCAAAGACGGAGAGCCCCGCGTAGGCCGGAACTGCAACCCATACAGGCAGGGCATTATTCGGAAACGTGCCTGCCGCACCGACTTCGCAGGGCGCCTTCGCTGCCGCTGCGGTTTGGCTTGGGAAGAGCTGGCTGGTGGGTGGCGTGCACTGGTATGGTGTGGGGTACAAGAAGGTCACGACCTTTGATCCTAGGAACCCGCCGCTGACGCCAGGCGTGGACGAGTTTCCCGCGCCTGTCACTGTCGTTGTGCTGGTGCTGGTCACAATTTTCGTCGATTGAGTGGATGTCAGGTACAATCCGAAACCGGCCGCCGCTATGACGAGCAGAACTATGACGGATGCACCGAAGACGACACTCGAAACCGCGCGCGAGCTTTGCATGACAGACCATTGTTGTCATTTAGTACTTATCGAGTGCGTTTACATCTGTAATTCGAGTTCAGGCCGCGACGCTGACGCAATGGAAGAAGATTAGCGCGAGGTAGGCTTCAGAACTGAAACGCGAGGAAGGCGTTGCCTTGGCGAGTTCGAACAGAAGATCCTATTTCTCCTCCTTCATCTTAGCGGCGATGACAGGGAGATCAGCCTCCACCGGATTAGATACGCCTTGATTCCAGCCTGACTCGCAGATTGCTGAATAGTCGCCCGACGAATTTTTCCGCCTCCATCGAGAGTTTCTTGCTCGGGACGTGAGCAATTCGACCTTCGAACCGTACCTCTGCCTTCCATTTGATCAGGGAGCTAGCGATTTCCAGTTCCTCCAAGTGGATTGTCAATTCCAAATCTGCTTTGTTGCCCTTTCCAATTCCCTTTGCAAGAAACTTCGCATCTTCGGGTGAATCATTCCGTGCGACCGTGAAATGCAACACGAAGCTGCCCTTGATCAACGGTGAGGCAGCCTTGAGGATGACCACAAAATCGTCTGGAGAGTTCACCTCGACCTTCTGATATCTGGGGATACACTGCGAGATCTGATATGGGTCCAAGACGAAGTCGTAGAGGTTTTGCCTCGGTACCCTGATAACGGATTCTCCTTCTATGTGCACTGACTCCCGCACCGACTGGTCATTTTGCTCTTCTTCGTTCGAAAGGCCAGACTCAGAAAGACTGCGAATATCAAGACGGACCTATCCTCTGCGTAGTGAGCGACGATAGGTAGAACTGACACTCCTAACCCTCTCTTCATTTGTTCTCCGGAATCAGATAAAGGCGGGAAATGCATTGGGACGTAGGAGCGACAGATAAGGCCGTGCTGCGATTCCCTGACCACAGTGACAATCGACATTTTGGACCACCTGCGTAGCGCCTGTGCTCAAGCATTGGTTCGTAGTCGGTGCTTCTGCAATTAAGCGTGACGTCAACATTTGTGTACCAATGTAAACCACATCCTTAAGCGGAAAAGGCCCACTCCTCATAGTCGGACATGAACTACGGAGTTGAATTATTGTCGCCGCAGGCTAAGATATTAACCGATGCCACCGGAAGGAGGCTACTCCTTTACAGCGGAGCATCCAAGCCCGATGCTTCGAAGATTGATTTGGCTGTGAGGGTTCCGATACATCGAGCCGTGGCTTGCTCACCGATTGAACTGGCCTTCGCCCTGAGGTTGCACAATGAGGCTGAACCCGTTCTTGATAATTTCAAAGGGATACTTAACGCAGCTGAGGCGCACCTTGTCCTGCCCGAGCTTGTCGAGAGGCTTTCCTCGGGCAGACTGTCAGACATACAAAGCCTGCAGGAGCTTAGAGCGTTGAAGCCGGAGGTCGTATTCACGTTCCTATTCCCTCACGACGACCCCTATCTGTACAATCTTCTCGTAAAGACTCATTCGCCGAATGCAGTAGAAGATGCATGGTACGAACCAGATATTACGGAAAGGATCAAGTGGATCGAGTTCATCGGACACTTCTTCAACCTCGAAAGGCAGGCCCGGGAGATAGTTCAGAAGGTGTCGCAGGACATGGAGAACACAACAAGGTCGAGCAGCACGAAGGGGGAGAGGGTTCTTTGGTTTATGGAATTCCAAGGTTACGTTTTCGTGACGGGAGGAAGGTCGTGGGTTGCGCAATCGATTCGGCGACTAGGAGGAGAGGTCATAACTCCAGACGCCAACACTCCGGGCAGCGTTCAGAGTACACACGAATGGGTCGCTTCAAGGATGCAAGAAGCGAACGTCATAGTATTCACGATGGTAAGACCGAGCATACTGCACCTGAGTTCGATGTATCCGATAATTAAGAACTCTCCAGCGTACAGAGAGGGAAAGATACATGGCTTCAATGTGAACTACTGGCAAGAAGGGACATACGCTCCGGAAACTTGGTTCCGAGAGCTCTCCCTCATCCTTTCCAGCGGAGCGGAAGGAAATCACGAGGGATTGAAACTATTCTCGACGGTAACCACCTGAATAAGACTACTGGAGAAGAGAACCGCTTGTCCTACGAAAAAGTGGCTGGTGTCTCGGAAATACCGAAAGGATCGATGAGGTCGGTCAGGGTAGGAAATGAGGAGGTGATGGTAGCGAACGTCGATGGAAAGTTTTACGCACTTAGGAACAGATGCACTCACGTGGGAGGGCCGCTCGCTAAGGGTAAACTGAGTGGGTATGTCGTGCAGTGTCCTTGGCACGGTTCGAAGTTTGACGTCAGAACGGGAAGCGTTGTTGGTCCACCAGCATCCGCTCCTGAGCCAACGTTCGAGGTGAAGGTCGAGAACAATGCTGTGATGATAAAGAAACCATCGTGACTAGGGGACAGAACGATCCCAGTCGATGATCAAGCTGTGTCGACAAATCAATCCAAGACTCTGGACTCTGTCGCCTTGCGGGAGGCGCTCACACTTTCTATTTAGCCTGCTGGTTCTCTACCCGCCACGCCTAGTGGTTTGTTGATTGACTGATCTGCCTATTCCCGACCGCGTCACGCGCATTGAACCTAATTACCACCAGGCCATCACTTATCTCGAATTTTGGAAAGATTCCAGGCACCCCTCTGATTGCTTCATCCAGATAGTACTTCAAGAACTTTGACCACTTCATCCCCATATCATGATGGAGCATGATGGTGTAATCACTGTAATTGACCTTAATCTCTGACTTCACCAGTCTATAGTGTCTTGTGAGGAGTGAAATGAAGCTCATTAATGAGCCGAGGCTTAGTTCGTCGAACCAGAACCGCATTATCTCCTTCGGAACAGTGGAACCAACCTGTCTGGCACATTTTTCGATTTTATCATCATCCAACTCCTGTATCAATGATGAGAAGCTTTTCCGTGGCATGCTTATGAACTCGAACTTTTCTGCGAGCCTATCGAATTCGGCGTACTTCTTCAGTACGCTCGTTATGAGCGCATT
>VBBE01000123.1 GCA_005884605.1 Candidatus Bathyarchaeota archaeon | reverse complement strand
CACCCTAACTTGAAGCGAGATCTCTCCGTCGAAACCAAGCAACTGAGACGACTCTTCAAAGGAGTCACAGGGGCCGGAGACGTTGTCGCACTGGCGAGTGTTGACCTTCAGATTGAGGAGGGAGAAGTTTTCGGCCTCCTCGGCCCGAACCATGCAGGCAAGACAACGCTGATCAAGATACTAGCAACTCTCCTATTGCCGACCAGCGGTGAAGCGTATGTGAAAGGGCTTGCCACGGTAAAGAACACCTCCCAGAAATCAGGAGGATAATTGACCTGGTATCGGGAGGGGAGGTGCCTGGATAGGGGATTCTCACAGTTAGGGAAAACCTCCGATCCTTCTCGCAGCCGTACGGCCTGACCAGAGATGGGGCTCGAGGCCATCTTTATGTTTGAACCGGAAAGACCCTATAACTACGACTCGCTCTGCGTGCGATTTGCACTTATAGTTGAGTGTCCGGCGGCCGCACCACCAAGGAAATAGGTGTCGCGAGCCAACTCCAGCGACACAGGACACGGGCTCAATCCTATAACCCGGCACTCGAACCATGCAAGGTGGCATGACAAATCCTCTGGTTCCGCATCATGAGAAGATGGGGGCCCAGCTCGAACAAAGCCGGATTCCATTATCCTACAATAGTCCAGCTGAAGAGTATTGGGCCGTTCGAAACCGTTCAGGTCTAGCTGACCTTTCGCACCTCGGTCTACTGCGAATAACTGGTAAAGACAGACTCCCTTTCCTCAACGGACTACTTACCAACGAAGTCTTGAAGCTGAACGAAGGGACAGGCGTGCGCTCGGCGCTTCTTAACACGAAAGCCAGAGTCCTTGCGGACCTCTATCTCTATGCAAGAGAGGATGATCTCCTCATCGACACCGGTGATGTTCCAGGCGCCAATGTGAAAGATATCCTTGACCGCTTCATCATCACGGAGGACGTGCAGGTCAAAGACATAACCTCTGGATTTGTTCACCTTACAATACAGGGACAGCAAGCTGCCGAAAACGTGAGAGAGTTATTCGGCCTAGCATTTGCAGACATGAAACCATTGCAACACAAGATGATTGGCCCTTCCATGGTCGTTGTCCGCGACCGGTCCGGTCAATCTGGATACGATATCATAATTCCAAATGACGAGGCTGAGGCAGTCTGGCAAGGCTTCCTCCTCAAAGGGGTCACCCCGGTCGGGCAAGATGCTCTCGAGATTCTCAGGCTTGAGGCAGGATACCCAAGATATGGGGTTGACGTGGACGAGAACACAATAATTCTAGAAGCTGGATACAAAGACGCGATCAGCTTCACCAAGGGATGCTATCTCGGTCAGGAGGTCGTGGCCCGAGCCACTCACATTGGCCGGGTAAACAAGAACCTTGTCCAGTTTCAAACCAACTCCGATCAAGTACCGAGCCCAAATTCTAAGCTTCAGGCAAATGGCAAAGAAGCAGGATACGTGACTAGCGCTGCGTTCTCCCCTGGACTGAAAGCTGTCGTAGGTCTGGGTTATGCGCAGAGAGACTTCGCCAAGGAAGGAACCAAGCTAGTCGTAGAATCAGCTCATGGCCAGCTGCCTACAGTAGTAACCAAGTTAGTCTAGTTCTTGTTGCCCAGCTGCTTGAAACAGGGGAGATGCCAGACTTCCAGTTGCGTAGAAGAGGTTTTCCGAAAGACCACCGTTTGTGTGTCGAATGAAATATTCTTCCTGCATCCCACACAGAAATTGCCTGCGATGTTAGGGGTGTTTGTGAAAGTCATCCGCATATTTTCCGATTCCTGCCCCAGCTTCTGCAACTTGCTATCAATATAGGATCTAAACGCAGTAACCTCGTTGTTACGCGGATTCACCTGCAGTATCTCGTTTATCGCCTCCTCAGCGTCCCCTAGAACCTTGACTATCTCTTGGAACCGCCCGAGCATCTGGTTCGTCATGGCGCCATCAACCATCAGCACACCCTCTCCGAGAGGCTGAATTGGTCGTGGCAACGTGCTAAGCTCACTGCTAATACTATCTGCAATCTTGTAGCAAAAGTAAGATCGAAGAAATAGAAGCCCCTCAGATGCGGGATGAGCATTCAAACCATCGTTAACTACTTCCAATGCTCCTGCGAAGTTGGAGCTTTCAGCTTCTTTCATAGCTGGCTCAACAAAATGCTTGGTTTCTTCCGGGGTGCACTTCAGAGGGACGTTGAAGGCGCCTGCAGGTGCTGCCAAAGCTGAACGGTTCTTTATGACCATCAGAACGAAAAAATGTCTTCCGTGCCCACCTTACTCATGCTAGAGTACTACGGCCCCTGTGGACTGTCCACGAAGATTCCGTGAAGAGTCGCGAGATAGCGGCTAACTAGACGATTTTCGAAGTTTTTCTTCGATACTCTTGAGCTCGCCGTGTTCTTTTATTCGGATCTTTACGTCCATGCTGAACGCAAGCCCGAGCCGTCGGAGGAAAGCATACAATTCTTCTCCCGAGATGGGCCCCTTCAGTCTTCCTTCGGCAACAAGGGCGGCGATACTTGACTCCAATCGTTCAATTTCAGCAGGGTAGTATCTTCGTGCAGTTTCCATCACTTCTTGTCCCCTGCCAGCCAAGAGTTTCCGGACAACGTCCCGAGGAGGTTCCGCTGGCTTAGGTTGTGGAACTGCAACCATTTTGGCCTGCGCTTGTAGCATCCTCCGGCGGAGTTCCAGAGCTCGCTTTTGTCTCTGAAGTTCCAAGTCGGAGGACATTAGTCTAGATCATTCAAGGAAGAAATTCCGGCCTGGTCTACATAAGGCTAGTTTCTGGAATGAGGTTCTCCTACGCAATCGCTCTCTCGTAGTCGTAGATAGCTCTCGCGACAACTGTCCAAGCGTCCAGGTGCTGATTGTGAATTCGGTAGGATTCCTTGGCTTTGGAGAGTGTTTCTTTGGAAAAATGTCCCCTTGGAAACCCTCCTACCAACAATACGGGGTTGCGATGCTTAACCAATCTCGAAGCGATTTGGCCCATACTTTTGGGAAGCCCCGTTGTTGTGAGTGCAATAACTTGTCCTGATATTTCGTCGACCAAATTTCCAATGGACCCTGGTTTGATTGATAGAAGCGGGGGTCCAGTTGGAGGAACGATCTTTTCTTGATAGAGTTGTTCGAGCAACGAAGTGAACCGGTCAGTATTTCTTGGCAGTCTTGCCCTCGAATTGACTCTAATGATATTGTTATCTCTCGTATGCACGTAGCATTTCAGTCCCCCTGTCAGGTTGAGTGGTGAACCAAGCGCGAGTAGCAATGAGAGATGGGGGATGTCTGGACGTCCTCTCGCAGTTTCACGCGGTCCCAGCCTGAGGATGGCCGAGTGATGATAGGTCTGGTCCAAAATGAGCGTATGAGGGTCCTTTCTCTTCTTTCGCGCCCATTTCAATATCGCAGGGTGGTGGACCAGTTCATTAGGCACAAGCTCTATCGATGACTCTGCGAGGATTAGTGATAGGACCAATGCAGACCAATCAGACGGTGGCTAGGCCAGGTTATGAGTTTCATGGGAAATAGGCCCATGAGACGAAACTACGGAAAGATGCGATCAGCGGTTGCAAACGTGGCGCGTGAACGCATAGAAATCCTTCTCCACCAAGCTGAGCAGATTCTTCCTCAGAATGTTCGGTTGTCCAAGAGGTATACTGGACTCGCCAAGAAGATTTCGAAGCGGACGAAGGTTAGGATTCCACAAGAGAAAAAACGTTATCTTTGCAAGAACTGCGGCCAGCCCTTAGTTCCCGGGAAGAACGCGCGAATCAGACTTCGTCCCGCCAATTCAAGAATCATCATCTCATGTCTTCGCTGTGGCGCAATTCGAAGATATCCGTATAGAAAACCAGCAAACTCGCGTACTCTTCGATGAAGCCTTATATTACGCCGCCCTCGCCTTCCCGACGAAAACCCAGAATCGCTGAGGACATTACCAGAATTGCCCACAGTTTTCGAGGTCCCTGCCGAGGAATTTATCAACAGGTTAGCCAAGCATCTGAAAGAAAGTGTGAGTGACATCACTCCACCTCCTTGGACGGAATTCGCGAAGACGGGCGCTCACAAGGAGAGGCCTCCCCAGAACCCGGATTGGTGGTACTTCAGATGTGCTTCGCTTCTCCGAAAAATGTATGTCCGAGGGCCCGTTGGAGTGTCTCGGTTGCGAGTCCAGTATGGAGGACGAGTTAGTCACGGAAACCGTTGAAAGCCCGGCCTCAAGAGGCCCCAAGTAATGTCTAATGGAGACTACACGGACGAAGAGCTTGAAGCATTACGTCGACGAAGAATGGCCGAGATGCAAAGGTCAACCTACGACGAACAACGCCGTTCACAGGCCCAGCAACAAGTGGAGCGTCAGAAACAATCAATCATTCGCCAAATTCTCACGCCAGAGGCAAGGGAGCGGCTTGCCAATATTCGAATGGTGAAACCAGAGTTCGCTGAGGAATTGGAAATGCAACTAATTCAACTTGCCCAATCAGGGAGGCTTCAAACACAGATAACCGATGAACAACTGAAGAAAACACTGGTCCAATTACAATCACAGAAAAAAGAGATCAAAATCAGGAGAGCATAGATGGCCCGCCACAAACCCTCGGGAAAGAAGAAGCATCTATCGCATGCTCTGAAACAGGCCCAAGCAGTTCCCTCTTGGGTGGTAGCAAAGACTGAGGGCAAAGTCAAGAGAAACCCGAAGCAGCGACACTGGCGAGAAACGAAGATCAAAGTGTAATGTGGATGACAGGAAAAAAAGTCGCGCTTGAAGAGGACGCCGACATAGAACTATCGAAGGAGACCGAAATCGCTAAGCCCGAGGACGAAAAGGCGGAATCCGCAGAGGAAGAAAAGGTAGGGCTAGAATCAGAGCCGAAAACGCCCGAAACACCAGAGGCTCCAGGAGTTGAAGAAGCTGAGGAAGAAGAGGAGATAGAAATCGTCGAAGAGAAATTCTACGACCTCAATCTAAGGCGTATTTGGACAGCTCCGAGAGAGAAACGAACACCCAGAGCGGTGAGATACGTTAGACAATACGCGGCCCAGAGAATGAAAACCGATAACGTCTCGTTAAGCGAAGAGACAAACAGTCTTCTCTGGAATAGAGGAATTAGCAAACCACCTCGGAAGATTAGGATCCGCGTTGTCAAAGACAAGGAAGGCAAAGTTATCGTGTTTCCCGGTGAGGGAAAGTGAATAGTGCCCATCATTCTCTCTGATATCTTTGGAGACCCGAACGTAGGGATTTTCTCTTTCGCGAATGATAAGATAGCGATATTGCCGGCCGGCATTTCTCACAAGAAGATAAGTAGCTTCCACGATGTATTGGGCGTAGACCCCTGCTCCGTTGGAATTGCAGAATCTAGACTTGTTGGAGTCTATGTCACGGGTAACTCCAACGCTGTCCTAGTCCCCTATATTGCCACGGACGATGAACTAAAGCAACTCCGCTCGACAGGAGCACATATCGAGATCGTAAGAGAGAAGCGAACCGCGCTGGGCAACATAATACTCTGCAACGATCATGGTGCAATAATCGATCCACGACTCAATCACAGTACAGTGACTGCACTCGAAGAAACACTAGAGGTCCCTGTCAGACCTTCCACAATAGGAGGACTTCCACACGTTGGCGCATTGGCAACCGCCTCAAACAAGGGGGTCTTAGCGAATCCAATAATTACTGACAATGAGAGCAGGACCATCTCAAATGTTCTCGGCGTTCCAGTGTCCAAAGGGACAGTAAATTCTGGGATCCCATACCCCAAAGCCGGACTGGTAGTCAACTCTAGAGGAGCAATAGTGGGGTCCCACACATTGGGCTCCGAGCTTATTACTCTAAGTAACGCTTTCCAAACGGATTAGTTAAGTACCGCCCACTCGCGAACTCGGATATTCTAGGGCACGGCTACCACGTTGAGTCAGGTAAGACGATTCAAGATAACAGGTGAATTGCGAAAGGGCGGAGACAAACTCCCGTTCACAAAAGATATCAGAGCAGTCAAGAAAGAAGACGCTTTGCAACACCTCTACTCTGACATGGGAAGTCGGCACAAAGCACGAAGGTTCGAAATAACAGTCAAACAGATTGAGGAACTAACAGGACCCGAGGCGGCTTGATGGCGAGTTCTAAGAGGCAGATGGCCGCCCCTCGAAACCTAGACGAGGAAATGCGCCAGCTGCTTGTCGAGATCAGAATGCTAGAAGGGTCTGCCAGAGTTCTCTCGTCGAGACTTGATATTGTGACAGGCGCCCTCTCCGAAACGCAGACCGCTAAGCAAACCCTTGAGGGGACAAAGGAGTCAGGAAAGAACGTTGAGATGCTGATCCCAATAGGCTCGGGCTCATTTGTCAAAGCGAAGCTCGAAGATCCTCAGCACGTCATAATT
>VBBE01000122.1 GCA_005884605.1 Candidatus Bathyarchaeota archaeon | reverse complement strand
AGCCGCAACAATCGAGGGAGCGAAGGCACAGGCGCTTGTCGGAAAATCGATCGGGGATGAGGTTGACGGTAAGCTTCTCGGTATTGGAAACATGAAGCTCAAGATCACAGGTGGCACTGACAAGGACGGGATCCCAATGCGTTTCGACATTCAGGGAGGGGCCAAGAAGAGAGCAATTCTCTCCGGCGGAGTAGGCTTCAAACCAAACGACCGCGGGGAAAGAAGAAGGAAGCTTGTTCGCGGGCGCATGGTTGGTGAAGATACTCTCCAAGTCAACAGCGTGGTTATCGGAGACGCAACATCGAAGCCGGTGGAGGCTAAGAGTTGAGCGTCGAGATAATCGCCGAACACGTTAACCCGCTTCTAGGCCGAAAGGACGCAAAGCTGATCGTCCACCATGAAGGTTCCGGGACTCCTGACCGTCTGGCCATTCGAAAGATCGCCTCCGATCACTTCAAGACTCAACAGGACAAGGTCTATGTTCGAAGCGTCCAGACCAGGACAGGAGGATCATCGGCTGTCTGCCAGGTCGAAATATATGGTGATTCGAAGATTGCCGACAAGATGGTTCCAGCTTACATAAAGAACAGAAATCTTCCGAAGGATCAGAGAGTCTCGAAGAAGAAGGGAGCAGAGGATGAGAAGCCTGCTGCTGCGGCGCCTAAGCCAGCGGCTCCGGAAAAGAAAGCTGAGCCTGCTAAACCAGCCCCGGCTCCGGCAAAGGAGTCTAAACCGGCGCCTGCCAAGGAATCAAAACCGGCCCCAGCCGAGACCAAGACTCCCGCGAAACCCGAAGGGAAGCCTGCTGCCAAGCCGGAATCAAAACCGGCCGCTAAGCCTCCTGCGAAGCCCGACGCCAAACCGAAAGCCTAGGACGGTTTCTCCGCAGAAGGCTATCTCGGGAAATCCCCCATTATCAGCCCTAATCTCGAATCAAAGCCCGCCATTTCTAGAACATGATCTTCCACGCTGATTCCCAGGGGAAAACACGGGGATCGAAAAAGGCCAGACAAGCCGATAACGCACCCGTCTCGAAAAAACAAGCCCGGAATCCCATCCAGACAGGAAGAGCGTCTCGACAAGAAATTCCTATAACTTTTGCAGAGTCCTTGTGTTCGAGAGTGACGACTAAGGAAGACGCTGAAGTAAGACTCGGCCAGGAAACCGCTCTCGGGGTTTCGATCTATGCCCTTTTCGCGGCGCTTACTATGCTTACGACGTCTTGCGCTTTGAGTACGTAGTTGTCGGACAGACGCATGCCGTTTCGAGCGTTCATGCCGTACAGCATTTGTTCGCCTATTTCCGTATGGATTCTCAAGGCTAGCTCCTTGAGAGTGGTTCCGTTCGGAACCAGGTAAGCGTCTGGCAGAACATTCCCTGCATGATCGCTGAACTTCTCAGGATTCTCAACAGGATATACCACGATCATATTGAGAAGATTCAGAAAGGCGGAGTTGATGCACGCCTGAACGCCAGTCGATCCAATAGGCTTCAGGACTTTTTCCCGGACCATTTCAAGGGCAGCCTTCTGCTCAGTGTTAACAAGACTCGTGCTAGGAATCCGGAAGTCCGGGTCTCCAGGTTTGTACTCTATCAACCGTTTTTCTGCAGCTCTTCGCAGTGCTAGCTCTGCCTCAGCAGAGACCGGTAGTGTCAGCTCGCCCGTTTGCTTCAATCGACTGACATTCCCAACCGATGTTGGCAGGTCGATCTTGTTGGGATCTTCTCCAGCCATCTCGGTCTTTTTGGCCGTCTTTTCCCAGTCTTTTCCAACAATCCGTAGCATCCACATCTTCAGTTCGGTTTCGAGAAAACTCACATCCTCAACAGGGTTGTGGGCACCAGCCTCGGTGAGTTTGCCTTCGGAGTCTGTTGAGCCAGAAGCGTCAACTACGTGGATCAGCGCGTCAGCCCTTCTCAGCTCGTCAAGAAACTGGTTTCCAAGCCCTCTTCCCTCCGACGCGCCAGGCACCAGCCCCGGGAGATCAATGATTTCTATCGGTATGAATCGTTCCCCATCGATGCATTTCGAGTTCCGGGGATTATCCTCGAGTCCGAGCTCTTCGTGGACGCACCGTGTGCGGAGGTAGGATATTCCGTGGTTTGGCTTGATCGTGGTGAATGGATAGTTTGCTATTGGAACCAGTGTTAGGGTTGCGGCGCTGAAGAATGTGCTTTTTCCCGCGTTGGGCTTGCCGACGATCCCGACCTGCACAATAGACCACGAATTATGAAACGAGAGAGATGCCGGTGATTCTCAGACCAGCACTCTTTACCTTGTACCGGATATTCAGGGATACCAAGAGCGCGGTTATCTGCTCGACGGTCCGCGAGTTTTCAAGGGCACCCGCATCGAAGCCACGCGCTCCCCCGATGCTTTTCACAAGATCAAGAACAATCTTCTTCGCATTATCGTCGTTAGAGCATACGAGGATGTCGCAGTCCACTGGTTTGGAGGGGTCTCTGAGGAGTTCCGCGCTCACATTATTGAAAGCAGTCACAACGCTGACCGTTTTCGGTACAACTGAGGCGGCGAGCTCCCCAGCCGAACCCGCCCAGACTCCGACTGTTCTAGTAGCGCGTCCCCCAACAGCGGTCTCAAGGGGTACTGACACGTTCACCAAGACTTGGCCAGGCTTGAAGCTGGGCTTGACCGTCTTTAGAGTCTCGAGTAACGCGGTGAAAGGGACCGTAACCACGATCACATCTGCCTGCGAGACAGCGCTCTCGTTGCTCGATCCCGACGCGCGAACCGGGCGCCTAGCTGTTTGTGCGATCGTCTTCGCAGCCTCGGCTGCCCTATCAGGACTTCTGGAACCCACAATTACCTGGTGTCCCGCCATTGCCCATCGGAGGGCGAGACCGAACCCTTCCTCACCTGCTCCTCCCAGTACAGCTATCTTCCGGTTTTCCGTTTGATTCCACTCCTTGGTGAACTATGAGGGATGGGCTTGATGAGTCCTTTTCGCATTAGCAGTTCCGTCGACTTTCGAGCATGTCCTATTAATACATCCCAGTCGCCCATACTCGGAAGAATCCTCTCCTCGTCAATACCCGTCTCCTCCGCGATATCAGCAAGTTCGTTAGCCGCTGCGATGCACATCTCGTCACTGATCATCTTAGCCCTAACGTCCAGAGTACCCCTGAAGATTCCTGGAAATCCGAGAGAGTTGTTCACCTGGTTGGGAAAGTCCGATCGACCTGTAGCAACTATCTTTGCACCCGCCTCCTTCGCCTCCCAAGGCCAAACCTCAGGAATCGGATTGGCACACGCGAAAATGATCGAGTCATCCGCCATTGCAGAGATCAGTCCTTTCGGAATCACGCCAGGCCCCGGCGTTGACATTGCAATCAAGACATCTGCTCCCCTCACCGCTTCCCTCAAGCCCCCAGTGCGTCCTTCCGAGTTTGTCTTCAAGCACATCTGCCATTTCGCGTGATACTCCTCCTCCAGCTCTGTGCGCTGGCGATTGAGGATTCCTTCCCTGTCCACCATGATAATGTCTCCCGGCGTGACCCCTGCCTCCATAATGATTCGCGCGACCGCAATATTCGCCGCCCCCGCCCCAAGCATGCAAACCGACGCGTCACCGATCTTCTTACCAACAACCTTCAACGCGTTGATAAGACCCGCACAGACCACAGTCCCCGTTCCCTGTTGATCGTCGTGCCACACAGGAATCCGAAGATCCAATCTCAACGCATCAAGGATATCAAAACATTTCGGCTGCGATATGTCTTCAAGATTAATCCCGCCGAACGATGGCTGCAACCATCGAACCGCATTCTCGATCTCCTCAGGTCTCTTAGTTGCCAGACATATGGGGTAGGCATCAACTCCCCCTAGATACTTGAACAACAAACTCTTTCCTTCCATCACGGGAAGTCCCGCTTCCGGCCCGATATCTCCAAGCCCGAGGACCCGAGTACCGTCCGTAACTATCGCGATACTGTTCCATTTGTTAGTATAATCGTAAACCCGCTCCGGATTCTTCTGGATCTCCTTGCAAGGATCCGCAACTCCCGGCGTATACCAGATCGCGAAATCATCGTACGAGTCTACTGGAACCTTTGATACAATCTCGATCTTTCCCTGATAGAAAGGATGATACTTCATCGCAAGCCGAGCAGGAGCGTAAGCTCGTTTCAGCAACGCTGTGTCTTGAGCCAACCTTGACCTGTCACTTCTTGAGAAAAATCCGTTCGCAACCTAGCCTTACTTAACGCTGTTGAAAGCAAAGGCCCTCGTAACCCTTATCAGGGATTCGCCAGTCGAACCGTCGGCGGAAAGGATTTGTCGTATTCCCACTTAGCAAACCAGTGGAGAGAGAAGACGCCCGAACTGAAGGAATGGCTGCGGCTCTCGGTCATTGGTTGGAGAAAGGAACCCGTGGTCAAACGGATTCCATACCCCACAAGGCTGGATCGAGCACGGAGTTTGGGGTACAAAGCAAAGCAAGGGATCATAATCGTCAGGGTGAGAGTGAGAAGAGGCGGCGCTAAGAAACCTCGTCCAGTTTCAGGGAGACGACAGAAGGCGATGGGAGTATCGAAATTCACAAGGAGCATTTCTCTACAACGAATAGCGGAAAAGCGTGCAAACAGAAAGTACGTCAATCTGACGGTCCTCGACTCGTACTACCTGTACTCAGACGGCATTCACCACTGGTATGAGGTCATTCTCGCGGACAAGAGTCATCCCGCGCTCGCGGAATGGTCAAAAGAAAGAAACCACCGGGCGCAATCACCGCCAAAGGTAGCGGTCGAGAAAATCGACGAAACACGATAAACAGCACGCCCAACCGGCAATTATCGACGCAAGGTAAGCAGATGACTCCAGACCCGCTGACCAGAATCGTCAGGATGGGGCGCAAGGTAGATCCCATAATTTTCGAGACACTAGCCCAGGCCTCCTCCTCCAGGTTTCAATCACCCGTAACCTACCATTTCAGAACCGGCGGCAAGAGGATGCGAGCCACACTGGTCCTTCTTGCATGCGCCGCCTGCGGCGGCAGCATCACAGATGCAATGAATCCGGCGGCCCTAGTCGAGATGATTCACAACTACTCGTTGGTAATGGACGATCTGATCGATCGGGGCCTTGTGAGAAGAGGGAAGCCAACAGTAAGAGTCCAATTTGGAGACTCTATTGCCTTACTGGTAGCGATGCTGTACCGCGAAGCCCTGGACGATCTCATCGAGAGATGCATCTCTCCGATCAAGACAAGACTAGTCGCAGTCCAGGCGATGAAGGACATCATTGAGGGCGAGAGACTGGACCTACTGCTCGAACAAGCGGGCAGGGACGATCCCTATCTCAAAAGTCAGCGCACTCTCAACCCAAGCTTCTCAACCTACATGGAAATGATAGGAAAGAAGACCGCAGCGCTCTTCAAGGCCGCCTCCAAAATAGGCGCATATTCTGCACGAGCGAAATTCACGATCGTAAAGTCGTTAGGCGAATTCGGATGGAAAGCGGGACTTGCATTTCAGATAATGGATGATGTACTAGACATATGTGGACAAGAAACAGGAAAGCAGATTGGCAAAGACATCATCGAACACAAGCTCGGAAACGCGGCAATATTGACCGCCCTCAGATATCTACCCCGAAGCAAAAAATCCGAAATTCTCGCCATCTTAAGATCGGAGAAAGTGTCGCAAGCTATGATGATGCGGGCGAGACGGCTTGTTATGGAGACCCCTGCTGAGAAGGATTGTAGAGAAATCGCGGAAAAGTACCTCAACGAAGCAAAGGGGCATCTCTCCGTTCTACGAAAATCCGCGTATAGAGACGCGCTGGCTACGCTTTCCGACGCGATCGTCTCAAGGACTTTCTAGAGCTTCTCCAAGGGACGAATCTGGTCCCCATGAACGTGTCCCCTTCAAGGATCTCTCTAAGAGCGCTCTTTTCTTTCAAGTTGAAAATGTAACACTCGCAACCCTTCTTCGCCAGTTGAAGAGCCTGCCTAACCTTCTCCTCCATACCACCCGTAGCATCGCCGGAAGGGCCCCGTGATGCCCTCAATACCGAGCGGAAGTTCTCCGAAGTGACCTCCGGAATAAGAGTAGCACTTGGAAAAGTCTTCGGATTCCGCGAGTAAACCCCATCGACATCAGACCCCAGCAATACACGAGAAGCTCCCAGTCCAAGTCCAACCAGAGAAGCGATGCGATCGCCGGAGAACACCCCGATACCTCGCGACTCGTCAAACACCAGATCCCCATGAAGCAACGGAATCAGCCGGGACTGCAACGCCTTTCGTATAGGGTCCAACATGATTCTCTTCACCTTCCCATTGTCGAAGGTCACGAAGCTCATCGGATGAAAAGGAACAGGGAGTTTACCTCGCAACAGCAAGGATGCACAAATTATCCTCGTGAGCTGCCCCAGATAGAACTCAGTCTCCGAAATGAAACGAAGCTGAGATCGATTGCGAAGGCCCTTCCCCAAGCCAGATTCGGCGACAAAGGGGTGAGCGTACGAACCACCTCCATGAATTAGGATCAAGGGAAGATCGTAGTCTCTCAGTTGATCCGCCAAGCTCTGAATCGTAGGGATATCCGGAGTGCACTCTCTACCCTTGTCGGTAATTGCCGACCCTCCAAGCTTCAGGATGGTAAGAGGCTGCATTCGCTGAATTCCGAACAAAGCTTGCTTTTAGCCGCTTCGGGGTGACTTTGACAATGATTCGAAGGTAACACCCGACTTATGATTAGCACTAGCGCTGATTTGACCCGGAAGTCATTGATGAACATCAACGATTCCTCTAATAGCACACTCCTCCTGGAAGTCATCGAGGAACGGATAATTAGTTCACTGGGCGACAAGCCAAACAGTTCAATCAGCGAAATCGCAAAAGATCTAAAAGTCAATAGGTCAACAGCATCGAAATACCTGCACGTTCTCCGAGCAAAAAAGAAGGTCGCATTTCGACAAGTAGGACCCGTCAAGCTTTGGTCGTTGGAGGAGCAATAATGGAAGTCAAAAGGGCAATCCCCACAAGTATCCAAGAATCGGACGATCGAGTACCCACCGGGATCCCTAGTCTAGATAAGATAATCGAAGGCGGGCTCCGACGAGGCGACTGCGTTATCGTTGCCGGTCAGCCCGGAACTGGCAAGACAACTCTCGGATTACAATTCCTATACCATGGTGCAACCCGATGCGGAGAAAACGGGGTCTATGCATCTGTCATAGAGAGCGGGGAAAAACTGAAACGTAACGGTTTGAGGTTCGGATGGGACCTCAACCGACTCGAAGCAGAAAACAAGCTACGCCTAGTCTCTCTCCAATCCACCATGAAAGCCGGCGTCAGCACGGCACTTGAAACGGTTCTGGAAGCCTTGCACAGCATGAACGCCAAGAGGCTCGTATTCGATTCACTCTCAGCCCTAATGACTGCCTTCGAGAGCAATGCCGAGGCCAGAAGCTTCCTCCACATCATGGTGAAATTCTTAGAGGCTGCAAACTGTACAACGCTGATGATTAGCGAGATCCCTTGGGGAAAGCAACAACTTGGCACCAACTTCGAAGAGTTTCTGGGAGACGGCCTTGTGATATTGGACGCGAGTTTCGACAATTCGAGGGTCCGCCGGAGAGTCTACATTCCAAAGATGAGAGGAACAGAGCACAGATTAGAAGGATATGACTACTACATAACCAGAGACGGCTTCTCGCTGGCACCAACGCCAATTCCCCCCGACAAAATACGATGATCCAAGAATAAGCAAACCAATGCTTCAGTCTTTTTTGTCGCCTTTCGAGGACGGTCGCGGACAATCAAATGCCCCCGCTTAGGAGCGA
>VBBE01000121.1 GCA_005884605.1 Candidatus Bathyarchaeota archaeon | reverse complement strand
GGAGAGAACACTACGGTGATGTTGTCGGCTTTCAGTGTTGAAGTAGTTGTGGAGTAATATTCCCGGAGCTCGTCGTTAGGGGCATAAAAGAGACGGGGGGCGAAAGCCAGTCCACTACTGTCCTTGATGGGCGTTATTGTAGAGTCGCAGCTCAAAAGACCGCATTCCAAGACGAGGACTATTAGATCATTGCCCCTAGTTGTCGTAAGAGACTGTGTAAGACAACCCACTTCTTGGCATGTGGTATTGGTTCCTATCCCATCCAATGCCAGCCGCGACTCGGAAGCGTAGGCACTCGGCACGTACACCAGTATCGCTACCGAGGATAGTAGAATCAGACTCAAAGATCTTGCCATCATACCTCAGGCAGCCCTACTAGCATCGCTGTTTCCCGCTTTTAAGGGGTAATGGTAAGTTGGTATGAGGTTAGGCTCGGTAACTAACCCGATTTTTCTAGCCCTAGATGTCCAAGAGCACCGGGAAAAAGCATAGATCTTGGGGCTGGAACATTTCCGATGGTTGTGTGAATCAATCGTCTAGATTCTAGGTGTTCATTGACTGGGATTGGAAAGCCAACGGCCGACTAGGTTGGGAATCTTAGACTGGGGGTTGTCGGATGCAGCCGATCCGCTACTACCCTCTCTTTGAGGTAGACAAATCTGTCTGGCAGTGAATCGTCGTACTCGAAGTTCGGGGGCAGGGCGAACTCCTTGTACAGCTCAACCACCGTCCTGTAAGCGATAACGCGCGCACTCGACCCCAATCTCTCCATCAACGTCTTCACAACATCCTCAAATCTGCCAGGAATATCCTCCCGGCTGATGCCTTTCTTGTTCAGGAAGTCGTAGATCCATTCGCGGATGGGATCACCCATTCCCTGCAGGACACGGTCGAACCAATAGTCGACAGCTAGTTGAAACCCAGGCATCAAGGTCGTACGCATGAATAACCCAGACACGTGATGAAACAAGCATAGGAACGACCGGATACGCTTAGCGTTTCCAGCATTCGAGACAGGCGGTAACCCTTCTTCCCGCCCATGGCCGGCGTTAATGGCCTCCAGCATTCTGGCGCACTAGTTCTGAGCGCCTGTAACGGTTGTTGACCCGGCGGGGTCGTTTCCGGCCTTCTTCGAAAACTCGTTGATGAACAATGCGTCTTTTGCCTATCCACTCTGGTATGACGCGCTCCATAAGCAGATCCTCTACGGTAGATCCTTTTTTCCGGGCGATACTTTCCAGTTGGTTAACCAATTCGTCTTCGAGTACCGCTTCCAACCTATGAGTCCGTCTACCCAATGACCACCCTGAGACTCAACCTAGATCGTGTCCAGCTTCAATTTAGACTCGCAGTTTACAAAGAAACACATTTGCAAACCCTTCCATAGAGGCGTATGTGTCAGAGAACTATACTTTCGATGATGAGTTCTGGCTTTCAACCATCCACCGAAGATTAGGAGCCAGGGAAGCCTCGTCCCCTTGTCTTGTGAACATGTTCGCGCGGTTTGTTCCTCGTTTCCTAAGTTGTCTGCTGAACCCGCATTAAGCTCAGAGGGGTTACCTTTTTGTTGGAACTTCTATCCGATGCTATCCTTCTGGATAATAGGAAACTGCTAAATTCTTCTTATACCTGCGCGTTTTCGGTTTCCTGGCGGGCCCTCCGGGGTCTTAACCTGATGACCCCAAGAGACCTTAGGGTCCTCTTGGTTCGGGTTTTGCCGGGGAGCCCGCTCCAACTGCAACAACCCATTTTTTCGCGGCTGAATGAGCTAGAAAACCCTTCTCGCACCCTCAATTAGAAAGATTCTTTCGAGAAATCGAGAAAGGTCGGCGCATCGGTGTTGAGCTGCCAATTAGGCTAGAACGGTCTGAGGCTATCCGGCCTTTGGTCTACGACCTCAAAGGCATCGATTAACTTCCCAAGAACTTGGAATAGGAATACCTTCTGATGGGAATAGCCGGATCAGAAACTGCGAAAATCGGTTTTGGAGAGAAGGTCGAGTCCTCACATTAGGAGAGGATTAGGGCGAAGAAAATTGTCCGTTCGACGCCAAAGTTTGAACGAGACGAAAGACTCGACGTCTTCATTGTTCAATTTGATCGGCCGGTGATTTTGACATTAAGGTTTGTGATGCAAAGGCGCTGTGAGGTCGACTCTTGGATAGAGGTGGTTAGCTAGCGATAGCTCTGGTAAGTGATGGTCGCAGGTCTCATCGAGCATTTTATATCAAGCGTCTTAATGCCGCAAGTTTGGTCAGCAGGTTGAGAACGGAAAATTGGAAAACAATAGCATTGCAGCCGCGCACTCTGCATGTCCACGATTCTAGCGTCTCTCTCTTCTGCTTCCTCCTGCGGCTGGGAGCACGCGCATAACGCGTTCGTCCCATCACTTCAAAATCATCACTCAAACGATCCTCCTCTGTTCCATAATGATCGTCGGTTTCGGCTACACTACTTCCCATCTATCCAGTAGTGTTCGCCCCATAGCAACGCCCAACACATCAACAGCCCTGGGTTTCAACTATGTCGTCGTCATCCTCATGGAGAATCATGGCCTCAGCGATATTATCGGCCCCGCAACCTACATGACGACCCTAGCTAACACCTACGGCCTCACAACTCAATACACCGCTGTAAGCCACCCCTCAGAACCAAACTACCTAGCACTGGTCGGCGGTGATACCTTCGGAATAAGTAGCAACGGTGTCTGCTGTTGGACTCTCAAGTCGACGAATCTCATTGACCGGATCGAGAACGCCGGACTGACCTGGCAAGCCTGGGCCGAGGATGCGTCAAGCGCGGAAACTTGCAGCTTCAGCCCACCACGGTCGGCAGACCACTTTGGCTTCCTGGAGTTCAGCGATATAAATACCGCTTCTCGTTGCGCAAATTTCCATTCGACGCAATCATCTTCGGACTCTGAGTTTGTCAGCGCTCTCAACAATAGCCCCGCGAACTTCATGTGGCTAACACCTAACGATTGCGACAACATGCACGATTGCTCCGTCAGTACAGGAGACAGCTACCTCGCTGGCCTTGTACCCAGAATGTTGACTAGCAACCTGTTCGTGACGCAGAAAGCCGCTCTATTCGTCGTCTTCGACGAAGGCAACAAAGACTATCCCAACGACTATGTCTACGGCGCGTGGGCAGGCTCAGCCGTCAAGACAGCTTACCAATCAAGCAACCAATACAGTCACTACTCTTTCCTCCGAACAATTGAAGTAAACTGGAACCTCCCATCGCTCACGTCAAACGACGCAAACGCACCAGCCATGACTGAGTTCTTCAACACTCCAACGCCTGGTCAACTGCAGGCCAGTTTCATCGAAACCTCAACAACTCCGAATGTTGGCACGCCAGTCACTTTCACGGCCGTGGCCTCAGCAGGCATCTTGCCCTACACCTACTCATGGAACTACGGCGACAACGGGATAGGATCAGGAATTTCCAGCACCCACACCTATGCAACAACCGGAACCAAAACAGTAACGCTAACAGTCCAGGACTCCTCATCCCCATCCCAGACTGCCACCAGCTCACAGCTCGTTACTGTGTCTAATGGGTTGCCCCCTTCTAGCGACTTTGGCACATGCACACCCCTCCCACAAGGCTGGAACTGCGGCAATACTAACGGTTTGACTGGTAGTTCCGCCACTATAGTTAATGGCACATTGGAAACACGGGAGTCTAATCCAAACCTTGGAAGCAACAGCAGCTACTATTACTCAACGAGCCAAAAGGGCACATTCCCCTGGTCACCCTGTCAGACACCCGCCAACGGAGTGCTACCAATCAATATCACAACAGTAAGCGCTACATTTACACCACTTGTCTTTGCACCGTCGGGATCTTACCGGTACCACATATACGTCGCCCTCTACTACTGGCTGCCAAACGGCCCAGTCGTCTCAGGGTCTGCTTCGTACCGCTGTCTCGACACACAAGTCAGAGTTCAGAACATCAACAGTGTCTTCAGCCCAATTGGCACAACAGCAACGTACGATTCTGGCGACTCATTCGGCTGGGACAATGTCACTATTGATCAGATTAGCATAGGTCAAACATACACACTTAACGCCAATGTCGAGAACCAATGCCGACAAGACCTCATCGCCTGGAATCTGGACCCGAACATCCTATGCCAACTCGCCGGAATCGAGATAGGTACAGAAGGCTTCCAGTTCCGAGAACTCGACGTAAACTGGTTAAAGGTGAGCCTAGCAACGACCGCCCAACCACCAACGCTTACCTCTGAGATTAGCGCCACCCCAGCTAATCCACACGCCGGAGAGAACGTGTCATTCTCCGGTTCGGCAAGCGGCGGGACCAGTCCATACACTTACTCTTGGGCTCTTGGAGACGGAGCAACTGCGATCGGCCCAACGGTAAGTCATGCGTATTCGACAGCTGGAAACGTTACAATAACGCTCGTCGTCACAGACAGCTCTGAAACAATCCAAACATACGTCGCTACCCTAGTCATAAGTGTCGGCACGTCTTGCGTCCCTGCCCAATACGTAAGAGCTGACGTGAGCCACGACGGAAGAGTCGACATGGCTGACTTCATCCTAACATCGCAGGCTTTTCAGTCCACACAGTCATCGGTCAACTGGAATCCTTCGGCGGATGTCAACCAGGACGGAATAGTGAACATTAACGACCTGGCCATCATAGCATTAGTGTATAGCGAATCCATATGCTAAGCAAGAATCCAAGCAGCGTAGTCAGCCCGCCTTTTTCTTTGGATTTCCTCTAGGTACTCTAGACGATTTCCGTCAAGGATAGTCTAGGGTAGCCTCGTTCAAAGCCGAATTTCACACCGTGAACGTTAGTAATCGGTTTGACCCCAT
>VBBE01000120.1 GCA_005884605.1 Candidatus Bathyarchaeota archaeon | reverse complement strand
TCGGGAAATTCGTTAAATCGCACGGCCACATCGAACCACCTATGCTGGCCTGTCTAATCAATGGACAAGGGCACGCCGAGGTCAAGGAGGTTCCCGTCCCCAAACTCCAACCGGGCGAAGTCTTGATCAAGCTCGCATCCTCTGGAATTTGCGGAACAGATATCGACAAGGTTCACGGTGCCTACGGACCTGGAGGAATTCTCGGTCACGAAGTCAGTGGAACCATAGAGAGGGTAGAGGAGGGCGTAACCGATCTAAGAAAATCCGACAGAGTCATCGCACACCACCATGTACCCTGCTACAGATGCCACTTCTGCCAACGAGGCGATCACACGATGTGCGATCTTTTCAAGAAGACGAACTTCGATCCCTGTGGACTAGCAGAATATTTCAGAGTTCTCGAGGCCAATGTCGCTCGAGGAGCTGTGGTACGTTTGCCTCCCGAGATAAGCTTCGAGGAAGGAGCAATGATAGAACCAACGGCCTGCTGCGTTAGAGCTTTGAACAGGGCAGAGGTAAAACCGGGGGACAACGTTCTCGTAGTTGGCCTAGGCCCAACCGGCTTGACTCAGATACAATTACTAAGGAAAATGAGCGTCGCGGTTATCATCGGGGCTGATGTTCTCTCCCAGCGGCTCGAAATAGCTCAGAAGCTTGGCGCCAACGAGGCGATCAGCTCATCCTCCATGAGCGTTCCCGAACATGTTACCAAGTTGACCCATGTCGGAGTGGATCTGGCAATCGTCTCCACTGGAAATCCGAAAGCGATACAGCCGGCGCTCGCTTCTATCCGAAAGGGAGGAAAGCTACTCCTATTCGGTGCTCCAGCTCAAGGCGAATCGATCAATCTTGATGTCGGAGCTCTATTCAGTCGGCAGATCTCGATTGTGACGAGCTATTCTTGTATAGAATCGGATATTCACGCTGCCCTCGCTCTTCTGGTTAAAGGGGAAATAGATCTTCGCTCGATGATTACTGACCGATATGTCTTG
This sequence comes from Candidatus Bathyarchaeota archaeon, assembly GCA_005884605.1. The sequence continues at coordinate 3,968 of VBBE01000120.1, read as the reverse complement.
CGAGATGCCCCAGAGGCAATCGAGCATGCTCGGACCTCCCGGACTGCCGTCAAGACAGTCATAATATCCGAACAATAGTAAGAATCCGTGAGAGCTTGCTCCAATACTTGAAGCACTTTCTGAGGAAAGGTTAGAGGAGCGTGGGGAAGCAACGGATGAGGACGAGTCATACGGTTGTACGAGGAAGCCTGACTAGAATGATACCTTCACATTTGGGTCAAGGCGGGTCCTAAAAACGCAGTTTCAGTTTGACCAGAAGGTGGACCTGGCCATAGGGAAATCCGTGAAGGCCACGCTTAGGTTTTACAACGAGCTCAGAAAGGAAGCGGTTGTTCGTGGCGAGCCGGGGAAGCCTCCCAGCTTCGAAACATTCTCAACCATGGCAACTGGTTTAATGGAAGCAAGCAAACAAGTTGACCTCGACCGATTGAAGAACCTGAGCATGAAAGACCTCTTCGAGCGTACGTGGGCTCAGAAACTTCTCAACTATTCGACGAAGAAGCTTCTGAAAGACGCTTATGAAACCCTCACGAACAGGTTCTAAGGCACGATCGGGCCGAGTTTTTGCTATCGAGCGTGAGAGAAAACGATGAGCAATTTTCCAACTCCAATTGAAGTTCTGATAATCAGAAGTGGTCAGAGCAGGCTCAAGAGCGCTCTTTTGGACTCTTTTAGAGGAAAACACTCGTATTCTCGCTCCTTTTCATGGTCGTCCTTCGTGGGTATCTCCGGGTTCTACGTGAGTTTCAAATACTAGCACGCTCCAGTGCACGCTCAGCTGAATAGAAATGCCACAAGCATATTGCGTCAAATGCAAAGCGAACATCGAGATAAAGGACCCTCAGAACGTCACGCTCAAGAATGGAAAGGCTGCGGTCAAGGGCACCTGCCCGAACTGCGGAACCTCAGTCTTCCGAATCGGAAAAGGTTAGTCACTCGATCAGACCTAACGTTCCCTCCTCATATTTTTCCACGTCGAAATACGCCACTCGTCGAACCTTTTAACTGGCATCGACTGATATTCTGACGAGAGAATCGTGGGCAAGGCCTTCCTCGGCTTAGTTCTCGTTCTAGCCCTCCTCGTGGCTTTAGCTGCTAGTCCCGGGGTAGCTGGAGTTCTTTCAATACCCAAACGTATTTTCTACCTTGCTACGTCTGGAACACCCGGAATTCTTACTTCTTCGCCGCCTTCGGGCGTTTGTGTCGGTTGCGTTGCCAACATCACAAACTCTCAGGCCATCTTCCAGCTCAAACCACCGTTGCAGTCTCCTGCCACCATCAATGGCCCTCTCACCTTCTCGCTTTGGATTAATTGGACCGGCAACCCCTCCTCCACTAGTCCAGTATACTTAGGCGCAGCTTTCAGTTACCAATTTCCCGGGCAGAGTAGTTGGACAAACTCGAATGCCACTCAGGGAATCATGCCCGGCCCAGCAAACGTAACTATCCCGCTTAGCTTGTCAGCAATCCCTCTCATAGAGCAATCCTCGATTGCCATTGAAATCTATACCAGTTCCGTTCCGCCAGGCGCCACAATCTGGCTTCGATGGGGATCCATCTCGACCCGCTCCCTCGTCGTGGTACCTATGTCGGATTATGAGGGACTGTTTCCAGCCAACATGATAACCGTACAGGATAGGGCGGGTAATACTCCAACATACTTCTATCTCGATGCGGCCCCGCCAAACAACTACATCGTAGTAAAAGCGTTTGTGTTCTCGGCTCTAGGAACACCAGAAATTCAGCAAGGCAGAGTTAACATGACTATTCATGACCCGAACGGCCGGCCAGTTAAAGGAGCGAATAACTTGACGATGAGCATTGCGACTTCCACGAGTCCGTACGAATTCATCGCGTCCTGGCCTTATCCTAGCAACTCTACTCAAGGTACGTATCTGGTTTGGATTGACATCATTGATAGTCAAGGCAACATAGTTTACAACTTCCGTGGTCCGGGGGGAACTTTCGGACTAGTACCACCCGGCTTTGTTCCCTTTCCGTACAACCTCCTTCCATACTTTGTTATCGCCGGCGTTGGCGGAATAGGAGCGGTTGGAGGGGTAATCTATTTTCGAAGAAGGAGCAAGAGTTACCTTGCCCCATTTGGGCACTTTAACACTCTGACTGCTGGCGAACTAGACGGTGGAACGGTATCCATCGAGGGTAATACAGGGTCGGGGAAGACCATACTCTCTGAACAACTGATGTTCGAGGATCTCAAGCGAGGCAGGCCATGCATCTTTGTCTCAACAAGCGATTTTCCTTCTAACGTAAGATCGGGGATGAAGTCAATGGGGCTCGACGTGAAGGGCTACGAGCAGAGTGGACTCTTGACATTTGTCGATGGTTATTCCGCTGAGGCTGGACAGGAGTCGACCGAGAAATTCTCAGTTCCATCTATTGGCGACTTGACAACACTGGGCGTGAAAATCTCATCATCCCTGCCTCCCCAGCGGTCTAAAGGCACAAGTCTCTATTTCGACTCCCTGGTCCCTCTTGCATCCAAGACAAAACCAGAGAGCATAGTGTCATTCGTGCAGTCAATTGGTGCGAAAATGAAAGGAATAGGAGGAAAAGCAGTGTTCACTCTTGGCCCCAGTGTCGATCCGATGGTACAGAAACAGTTGGAGGATATGTCTGACTGTGTTGTCCAGATGGAAGCCTTCGAAGAACGTGGAGTTCGCCGTCGACGGCTAAAAATTGCAAAGCTTAGGGCGCGGAGGCATCAGGAAGGCTGGAATGTTTTTGCAATAGAAGACGGGAAGGGAATCATCTTCTACTCTAAGAAGCTTAAGTCCTAGAATACTTTGTCGCGCGGAAAGACTTCTATTCCCGAGGTTCCAAACTGGTAAGGTCGAATCTGCGTGTCATGGGAAATTCCACGCATCTTCTCCACCTGGACCGCCCGAACAAAGTTCCCCTGATGCATGAGAGTGTGAAGAACAACTACTCCATGAGAAAGGAATTCCTCAAGTTGAAATCTTCGGTCCAACAGCGATGTCTTGAGCTCGCTCGTTACTAGAGAGGTGCAACCGGTGTCAGCCAGAGCATCAAAGAACTCGACGGTGGCTCTCCTTCTCTTCAACTCATCCCCATATCTTAACATGACCGATGTGATAGGATCCAGTGCGATCCGCTCGACGTTTTCACCTTCGACTAGTTTTGTAAGAGTTTTCAGGACGTCTGTGAAACCGACTCCCTCGGAGGAATCAGGGGAATACAGCGCGTGAGGGCCATTGTTCTTGACCCTGGTTCTTCGGAGACCGCTTGCGTCTAGGAAGAGGAGTCTGCCTTTCTTTTCTACGCTGTCCAAGTCCCAGTTGTAAGATTGGAAGTTCTGCTTTATCACATCGGGGTACTCGTCGAGAGTGACATAGAGTCCCGTCTCGCCTTGGAGGGCTCCGCTGTAGAGATACTGAATTGCGAACGTTGTTTTTCCGGAACCTGGGCTGCCAACAACGAGGATGCATTTTCCCTCCGGGAAGCCTCCTCCGAGAAGCTCGTCGAGCCCTTTGATTCCTGTGGGAACCCTATCCAACGATATTCGATAGTTGGATCATTATCAGCGTATAAAAATAGTATTTCGAGGTCAATTCTAGACTTCTCGGAATTTTCCCGGTGGGTTTTCGAGCCAAATCTTCGAGGAAACAACTCTGGAGCTCACTTTTTCGGCTAAAACGATGTGGGCTATGTGTCGGTTTGCTGGGTCAGCTGCTAGGTTGCAGCCGATTGCGAAACACCAGCATACGCCGATTAGGAGGAGGAAGACGTATGCGAGGACGCTCAACATTGGACGCGTCAAGGCCGTGTAGAGGAGTGAGAAGCCGCCTGAGGCACCAATGACCATCGATAGGACCGTTGTGTGAAAGGGACCGACGTCTATGCTCCTAAGCCTCAATCCTCCGAAATAGGGGAGGGCAAGGGCAACCAGCGGGAGCATAAGAGACGCTGTCATTGTGAGTGTTACA
>VBBE01000148.1 GCA_005884605.1 Candidatus Bathyarchaeota archaeon | reverse complement strand
CGACTTATTGAAGAGATAGAAACCCACAAGGCTACTGGAGCGCCTGTTCCAACCGATCAACGAGTCCTCATCGAAGGATTTGACCGATACATCATCCTTCACACCCATCTCGGAGACATACTCAACTTCACACTTGGAGAAGTTATCGAAGAACTCTTCCGCCGCCAAGGCCTCGTCCGAATGTGGTGGTCGGACCCCTACCGAATTCTGTTTGAGATGACCGCTGACACATCTGACTTGGATCTAGAGGATCTGTTCCTGAAACAAGTGTTCGGGGTCGAAGAGCCTGTGCTAAGCGGAGCATGTCACGGAGTGCTTCATCGTCACTTCCCATGGCAGCTCTATATGAAACATGTCGCCGAGAGGTTCGGAGCACTGGCCCGTGGGCGGCTCATGTATGGAGATGCGATGAAGGAACTGATGCTGAGATTTAGACTCACTCCCATCTACGACGAGACAATCAGGGAAGTACTGATGGAACATTCTGACTTCGACGGCGCGAAAGGAATTCTCAAAGAGATCATGGAAGGAAAAATTGACCTGAGATTCTTCAGATCCAAAGACAAGCCCACACCACTAGCCTACCACATCCTCTATCGACACGTTGACATCCCCGAGCTAATCGCACCGGAGAACGTTGCCACTGACAATATGACTAGACTCCGCATTTCGATCGAAGGACGATCCATCGACATGCTGTGCTTCGACTGCGGCAAGCTTACCAGAGATGCTAGTATAGCAAGTCTTCCAGACCATCCGTTCTGCCAAGATTGCAGCTCCAAGCTTCTGGCTCCACTTTTCTGGTCCAGCGCCTATGCAACGAACATTCTCCACAAAAAGCGAGACAAACAGTCATTGGACGAGAACGAGCAGAAGGCTTTGACCAGAGCACGACGTTCAGCGGATCTCGTAATCGCCTATGGGAGGAGAGCGATAATAGCCCAGTCAGTATACGGTATCGGACCGCAGACCGCTGCGAGAGTTCTGTCGAAGATGCATGAAAGCGATGACGAATTCTATAGGGACCTTCTGGAGGCTAAGCTACAGTTCATAGCAACCAGGCCTTTCTGGAATAACTAGCAAGGAATCTGGAACTCCTTTCGCCCCCATATACTCCAGAACTAAGGCACTTGCCGCGGTATCGGGCCAGGCGGCTCCCTTCACGGTCATTTTCACATCACCTTCACTGGGCTTCTACGATGGAGATATCAGGCCGGCGTCAGCTACCCCTGGATATTTCAATATCATAGGGGGCCTATTCCGACTCGGAAAGTGTTTTCTAGGACTGGGGACATCGAACGGGAGAGAGAATGCTTCTTCCCTTAGTGACCTCTGCGCAGTTGAAAATGCCAACAGACCTAGCGCGGCAATACCGCATGAATAACTTATCCGCAAAAGGTCATCGCCAAGTACGAATGAGTCACACATCCCGCTCTCGCGTGACTGGAGCGAAAAGAGCGAACCGCCTCCAGGGCACGATTCTTCTAGCATTATCACTTTCTGTGATGATTCTGATAATCATTCAGGGAACCACCACTCTAGCCGGTACAGGGGTAGGTCAGAGCCAGGTTACAGTTACTGCAGCCACCTCCATCTCTTACGCCAGGCAATGGGGCTCGTACGGCGGGCCTATAACCCCGAACGGAGTCGCAGTGGATTCATCAGGCAACTTATTCATCGCTGACGCCAAGAACTACGCCGTCTACAAACTAGCAGGCGACGGATCGTTCTTGACCACCTGGGGATCCCAAGGGACTGGTGCTGGACAATTCAGAAATCCCATGGGAATCGCTCGTGATCCGCAAGGAAACATGTACGTTTCTGATTCAGTGAATAACAACATTCAGAAGTTTACGGCTAGCGGGGGCTTCATCACATCTTGGGGCTCGACCGGATCAGGAAACGGCCAATTCACGACTCCTATGGGGCTTAGCGTCAACGCCAGCGGGTTCGTATATGTTGTAGATCAGGGAAACCAGCGTGTCCAAATCTTCAGGAACAATGGATCATTCATAGGCTCATTCGGTGGCCAGGGGTCGACCCCTGGCAAGTTCATGACCCCTTTTGGGGTCGCGGTTGATTCGTCAGGATTCGTATACGTAAGCGACAGTGCCCCCAACTCGGGTAATGTTACGAAGTTCACGAAGACAGGTGGTTTTGTCTTCGCGTGGGGAGGTTTGAATTCAGGTGCAGGTAGCCTGGCAGGACCGGCAATGATGGCGGTCGACAACACGTCCAACATCTACGTCAGCGACAGTTCCTTCAACAACATTCAAAAGTTCAGTACCAGTAGCGGCAGCCTCATCTCGTCTTGGGGGACTTCTGGAGCATCACCAGGACAGTTCAATGGCCCAATCGGCGTGGCGATAGATTCTCAGAGTAACTTGTATGTTGGTGATTCTAACAATTTCAGAGTGCAGAAATTGTCGGCCACTACAGGAAACTACATTTCAAGTCTCACATATCCAAGACCTGGACTGTTTTCCAGCCCTTATGACGCAGCCCTCGACAGTTCAGGGCACATCTACATCGTAGACGGAGGAAACAATCGGATTCAAATGTTCTCAGTCACGGGAACTTTTCTACTGGCTTGGGGAATAACCGGAAGTGCAACCGGGCAGTTCAACAGTCCAATTGGAGTTGCGGTTGACCATGCTGGAAATGTCTACGTTACCGATTTCTCCAATAGCCGAATAGAAAGATTTCTGCCAAACGGCACCTTTGTCAGAGCATGGGGTTCGTTTGGAACCGGAAACGGACAATTCATCAATCCGTACGGGGTGGCGGCCGACGGTTCAAACAACGTCTACGTGACGGATTATTCAAACGACCGAGTTCAGAAATTTGACAGCTCTGGAAACTTCATCACAGGCTGGGGGACTACTGGAACTGCAAAGGGCCAGTTCAGCAATCCTACTGGTATTGCTGTTGACTCCCTAGGGAATGTGTATGTTACTGATTCAATGAACAATCGCATTGAGAAATTCAACAGTTTGGGAGGATTCATCACGTCGTGGGGAACCTCGGGTCCCGGAAACGGGCAGTTCAATCTCCCGGGACACCTGGGTCTGGACTTAACTGGGAATGTCTACGTGGCTGACACGTTCAATAACCGGATCCAAGAATTCACCGGCAACGGCGGGTTTCTCACATCCTTTGGGACCGCGGGGTCCGGAAACGGACAGCTCGTAAATCCGAATGGGCTGGCCGTCGACAATTCAGGAAGCGTCTACGTAACAGATACTGGAAACTCCGTGGGAACCAGCAACAACAGGGTCGAGGTTTTCTCCCCCGTTACTACCGGGCAGGCTCCAGGCGGTGGCGGGATCAGTCGGGTGCTTTTGAAGTGAGGCTGACACGGAGGCAAGAATATCAACAAGAACAAACCTACGACCAGAACTTACCTCACCCACGGGCCTCTTCTGGGTTAGAGCCAGTCCTCCGTCCATGCTAAGACAAGAGAGCTTGACAATGTAGGCACATGATCGGTCAACAATCAATCCTGTCTTACGATGCAATGTGGCCTGACATGTCCGAGAGAAAATAGAGAAAGGAGGGGATTTGGGAGGATGTTCCTCCCGCTTTCAGCCTAGTCTATGCTGCTGTTAAGTCGACGATCAGTTGGTCTACGATGGGGGAGCCGATGCCTGATGCGACATCGTATCCGGTACCCGCCGAGAAACCAACAGACGAGCCGACTAGTTGGTCGTTGCCCACTGTGATGTCGTGGAAGTCTGTTGCGTAGCGTGCACTGTGGTAGATCGCGTAGAGGGCTGGGTTCAAGTCACCGATCGGACCTTTACCCGCATTGGCACGAGCCTGGTTCACCAAGGCAGTGATCCCCGCCCATTGTGGAGAACCTGCACTGGTTCCTCCAACAATGAAGAGGACTGGGCTTCCGAAGCCTCCATACACGACTAGGACTCCGCCGTCGATGGCTGCGTTGTAGTCCACATCCGGACCCCTTGCGGATAGCCCGAGGCCAGCCTGGTATGATGGAACTCCAAACAGTAAGCTTGGTGCACCGCCAGTCGCGGAACCGAAGCTTGGCTCGTTCCAGACCTGTTCACCACCGTACCCATCCGGTACGCAGTTCGGAGGTGTCGTTCGGCCTAGAACGCATGGTCCATGGTATGAGGATAATCCTGAGGTGCATGAGAAAGGTGTGGAAGTGGGGCACGGCATGAGAGTTCCAGTCGCATTGTAAGGCAATCCCTGAGTTCCGGTTACGCCTACGTTGTGCAGGTCGGAAGCTGGGAAGTTGTTCATAGCGACGCCGAAGCCGAAGTCTGCGCCTGTGTCACCTGCTGAAGCGAAGAACGTGTCACCTACTGCAACTCCATTCGCATAGTTCTGTTGGGCCTGGCTGACTTGGCCAGGGTTTCCGTTTCCGGTTAGGAAGATCTCTGGAATGCCGAAGCTTTGGGAGAATATGGCACCTGGGTAAGCTGCAATTGCCGCAGCCTCAGCGTCATTGATGGCGTTCCCGGACGAGGTCGATGCCACGTCAAGGACGATGTTAGCTCCTGGAGCCATAGCGTGGGCGTATTGAACGTCAAGACTTGTCTCAATAGTCCAGCCGAACACACCATGTTTCGGATTCGCATTGATATTGACTACAGGGCATGTGCTGGGGTCGAGCGGGGTCGGAGAATTGCCGCAGAATATTGTGAAGGATGGCGGAGGTGGAATTCCGAAGACGGCGTCAAACAATGCTAGGTCACTAGCAACCGTAGGGCTTCCGAAAGCGTCCACGATCACGATTGTCTGGCCAGCACCGTCGAGGGTAGCTGTAGATGGGAACTCGTAAGCTTTCTTGATGAATTTCGGCGTGTAGCAGACAATGCTACCAAGGGAAGTACTCTTGCAGAGAGGTAGGCCATCAGGGTTCGTCGTCAGAGGCCCGAGCTGAACGTAGCTAAGGCTTGGACTGTAGTGGAAGTCGCTGACGACAGCCCCGACTCCGAGGGGCGTTGCGAGCATTAGGGCAGTAACAATTAGAGCTGATAAGGTTAGTATTTTCTTCATATTAGGGATCAAAACCTACTACCCATTTAAGTTCTTGGCTTCTCGAAGATAGACCCAGATACCCATGAGATGAAATCTTTAGCCCAAGCTATTCTCAAATCCTCGTTCCCACAATCCGACAAACCGCAGTTCTACAGCATGTTCTACCGCCGAGATAGGAGAACAAACGCATTCTAGCGATCGACCGCCCGCAGCATCTCAACAGAATTACCAAGATCGACCGCGACTCCAAGTTCATATTCTTCCCCTGAGCAGGTCGCGACTGACATTCGAAAATGGCCAAGGTACACACACTTGTGGTCGGGCGCTTACAGACAAACTGCTATATTCTTCAATCAGATTCAACTGCGTTGGTCGTCGATCCGGGCGACGAGCCGGAAAGAATTCTTCGCTTCCTCGCCGAGATCGCTGTCAAGCCCAGCCGAATCATTGCGACTCATACTCACTTTGATCACGTGCTTGGGGTTGACTCTATTCGCGACAAGTTCCAGATCCCATTTCTAATCCACCATGATGATCTCTCGATGCTTGAGTCTATGCAGAGCCGTGTCCGCCAGATCATGGGTTTCAGCGTCCCGCCGCCACCAAAGGTGGATCAGTTTCTCAGGGACGGAGAATCGATAGCCTTTGGAGAGGACCGGGTGAAGGTGATTCACACCCCGGGACACTCTCCTGGGAGCATCAGCCTAGTTGGCCCAAGGTTTGTCCTGACCGGGGACGCCTTGTTCAACCAGTCCATTGGGCGAACAGACCTTCCGGGCGGAGACCTCGACACCCTAGTGCGTTCTATAACCGAACGCTTGTTCACACTGGATGACGATACCATCGTCTACCCTGGACACGGCCCAGAGACAAGTATAGGTGACGAAAAACTGGCCAACCCCTTTGTGGGGCAAGTTGCCAAACGCATTCCCTAGGTCCCTGCAGCAACATCTCAAAGCAACCGCAAACTGAAGAAGGTCTTGTCTTGTCCATTGAACAAGGTTCTAGGTGCGTCAGAGACCGCTCGAATGACGATTAGGATATCTACCGCAATAGCCCCCTAAATAGTATGAAGAAATCCGAAGAAGAATGGAAGAAGCAACTGGACACCGAAACCTATCAGGTTTTGAGAAAAAAGGCCACAGAACGACCCTTTACCGGAAAATACCTCCACAACAAAGAGGAGGGAATGTATGTCTGCGCCGGATGTGGAGCACCCCTATTCTCTTCCAATACAAAGTTTGACTCAGGAACAGGCTGGCCTAGCTTCTGGTCTCCCGCAGAAAAGGAGAATGTTGAAGAAAAGTCCGACCGCAGCCTCTTCATGAAAAGGGTTGAGATTCTATGCAAGCAATGCGGCGGTCATCTAGGCCACGTTTTCGAGGACGGCCCTCAGCCTACGGGACTACGGTATTGTGTCAACTCCCTCTCGCTAAACTTCAAGAAAACTGATGAGAAGAGCGTATCGGCAGTGTCCAAAGAATAGTCGAACGCCGCGTCTTAGACCAGCAAGCGGCAAGCGGAACATTGAATCTAGGGCCGCTACCGTTACAGATATGAACGCGCTGGTCCGAGAAGGACTAGAGAGCACCTCACTATAAATGGATTGGAAAATAGATGGCTGGACTAGATGTTGTAATTATCGCATCATTCCTCTTGGCTTTCAAAGCCATCCTAATAGAGGGTAGCGAGGTCGCGATCCTCTCTCTTGCCACAATAAAACAGATCGGTCGGAGAAACGTCTTCCTCGGCGTCGCCCTCGGAGGCCTCGGGTCTGTCGTCACGTTTCTGATCGTCGAACAAGCCTTCCTTGCACTACAGACAATTTCCGATGCTCTAATCAACCTGATACCGGGTGTTGTTATCCTCTACTTTTCCTATCGGTTTCTGAGAGGGTTCGTCAAGTACTATTTCCAAGGCAAATCGTTCAGAGCGAAAATGGAAAAATGGAGCGACGAAGTTGTCGAGAAAGACCGGAAACACAGCGAAGGCGCCATAGCAACAGAAGGGCAGATACCATTCTCGATCCGAAACTCGCTACCAGTTTTCAGCATCACAATGACGGAAGGATTTGAAGCGAGCCTCATCCTCGCAGCAGCCGGAGCCTTCAACATAGAATGGACCCTCGCAGGCGCACTTGCGAGCCTTATTCTCTTGATTGTAGTGTGCGCGTTCTCCTATGATTACCTGATGCAGGTTCCAAGATGGCTGCTAGATCTCATCGCAGGCATCGTCCTCCTCTCCTTCGGCTCTTACTTCTTCATCTCAGGAGTTGTACTAATCGCAACAGGCGTAATCTCCTGACAGGAGACCCTTGCGGGCTTTTTGTGAGCCTCTTAGCAAGAGGGGGAAATGAGTCCTGTTTCCAGTTAGCCGGCTGAATCTGCTAACCTCGGTCCAAGCGCTTCCCAGAGACCTTCGGCTCCTCTTTCTCTCATTGTTCCTCTGGACCTTCGGGTTGGGACTCTACAACTACATCTGGCCGCTCTACCTGAGAGACCTCCAAGCTTCCCCTAGCGACGTAGGTCTCGTCTTCTCAATCGGGTTCCTCGCCGCGGCCGTAAGCATGATTCCAGGAGGAATACTCGCGAACAAATACGAATTGAAAGCGTTGTTGATCATAGGCTGGGTAATGAGCATCCCACCTCCGCTCATGTACTATTTCGCGAGAACCTGGACTGACGTAATTCCCGGAATAGTCTTGTTTCAAGTATCAGCGTTCAATGTACCAGCATTCAACGCCTACATCGTAGGAGCTGCCGACAACGCAAAATCTGCGTCCAACTTCGGCATAACTTGGGCATCCGCACCGCTTGGAGTAGTCTTTTCACCTCTCGTTGGAAGCGTTCTACTCAACTGGATCCCTGTAAGAAGTATCTTCATACTTACATTCGTGATCTTCTCGATCTCAACAATAGTCCTCTTCTTCATGAAGCCGCAGCCTCCACTAGAAAGTGATGATAGGTCACCTCGACTCGAACTCCCAAGGTCACGTCGAGAAGGATCGCTCCTTCTCTATCTAGCCGGAGCAGCGCTCGCCTGGAGCGTAGTCTCGCCCTTCATCCCCCTCTACTTCCAAGATGCTCTCAGCATAGGCCCCTCGATCATACTGCTTCTGGGTGCGGTGCAATCTCTAGGTGCCGCCATTTTCGCCATCCTACTAGGTAGGAGGGCGGATACAAGAAGCCAGGGCGGAACCATGGCTCTGGGTCTTCTACTGTCTGCTACAGGTCTTATCGGAATTGTTCTGACGAGAAACCTCTTGCTCGCGTTTCCAATGGTCTTCCTCATCGGAAGCGCCAGATCCCCGAGCCTCATTGCCTACTCCATTCTCTCGACCGTGCGGAAAGGAGCATCTAGAGCAGGACAGTACGGGTTTTATCTGACAATGGAAAGCCTGGGGTTTGTACTAGGATCCTATCTCGGCGGATTACTGTACACGCTAACCCCAATCAGCATTTTCTACACAACCTCAACATCCTTCGTCGCGCTTGCAATCCTAGCCTGGTTGAGCTTCCGGAATAAGGCAGAATCCTCTCCGTCAAGACAATGAGAACAGAAACATTAGTTCCGTCGCAAGACTCAAAACTCTAATCGCTGGATTCTGCTCACAATCGCTTTTTCCCAAAGACTGCATAGACGATTCCCTGGGTTAGTGGAACAGGTCTCGTGTCGGGAAGTCCTACCTCGGCCATGAGGGTCGCGATCTGATTTCCGGTTCGGGACTTGAGTATGGAGCGGCCAAGATACGATAGTGTTCTTCCCCAGGCTTGGGAGACAATTCTTCCGAAAATGGGAAACAGTCCTAGGAGGTAATCGTAGTAGAACAATCGAAAGACCCTGTTCGGCGGTCTCGCAAAATCGAGAGATATTACAACACCGCCCGGTATTGTCGTCCTGGCCATCTCCCTGAATGTCGATCGCGCGTCGGAGACGTTTCTAAGCGCAAGGCTGATCGAAGCGGACCTGAAACAGTCGTCTCTGAACGGTAGGTTCTCAGCCCGAGCTAATACCCAGTCAGTTCTTCCAGTCAATCCTTTCTGTCTCAGTCTTTCCTTTGCGGTCTCTAGCATGGAGAGGGTCAAATCGACGCCGACCACCAGTCCCTTGTTGGCGATGGCGTTTGCAAAATCCGCTGCTAACAATCCGGTGCCAGTAGCCACATCAAGTACCACGCTGTCAGGCAGAGGCTCAGCTTGCTCTACAACAAAAGCCCGCCATTTTCTGTCTTGGCCGAAACTTAGCAGTCTGAGCAGCAAATCGTATTCGAGCGGGACTTTGGAGAAGAGACTGCGCACGTAGCGGGCCTTGGAGTCGTACACGGTCTATGCTACTGTAGGGTGGGCTTTCTTTGCCTCAGCTCGAGTCAGAGCGTAGCCAACAGCGCCGATGCCGACAACAACTATCACCACTAGTATGACGACAGGCACAAGGTATAGCGACAAAGTGGCAACGTACCAGATCGCTCCGAGGAACGTGACCATTCCTCCCCACGCAAGGATCATTGACCGAGGAGGGGCGTATCGATCATCAGGACCGTGCACTACGAAGGCGGCTACGATAAGCCATGCCCCGAACACTATGAAGATCAGCGGTATGCCTGTGGACAGGTTGAGGCCCCCAACTTGGACGAGGGAAAGAAGCATCACGATTCCGAATACTATGAGGAACACTCCGCCATTGAGCGGGGCCCACGGAACCCGAATCATCTTCAATCCGGTTGAACGCGTTAGTGTTCCGGTTTATAGTTCTATTGTAATCGTCAAAATGAAGGCTGGGTCGCTCTTTGTCAGACGTGATCGTACGCGTTGTTTTGCTGAAGGTTTCCCGAGTTCATGTCCCGCTCTATTTCCCTTAGCATCAGTATCCTCTTGTAGGTGGGCGGATGTGTCATGAAGAGCTGAGCTACTTTCCGCCAGTTGGATTTTGACTCCGCTTCCATGGCCGCTTCTAGCTCTCGTTCGCTTAGGACGCCATCCTTGTCGAGATCAAATTTCGATTTCTGGTCCATGATGCCTGCGACGTCTTGTTTTGCTTGGGCGGGGTCTTCGATAAAGAAGGCTCGGGCTCCGTGAGGTTCGCCTGGCGCGATGGACAGGCCGTAGGCGATCTTTGTGAGGGCGCTCTCCAGTTCTCTCGGTTGCTGGGTGAGAAAGGCTGAGTACGCGTCGGCATAGCTCTCCCGCAGACGGGTCAATCGTAATGCGAGGAGGGTGGTGAGAATGTAGACGGCATAGGCTGCGACAGCGACGATAATCAAGAGTCCGGCACTGTTGTTCTTGTTGCTTCGACCGCTGTAGCCGCTGGCGATGCCGCCCCAGAGAACCGACCGGGCGATAATATACGCTACCAGAGGGATGGCACTTATCATTGTTACTACGATAAAGTCGCGATGTTTCACATGACCTAGCTCATGTCCTATGACTCCTTCGATCTCATTCTCGTCCAGACGTTGAAGCAGGCCTTGGTGAACTGCGAGCGTAGCGCTCTTGCGGGTGCGACCGAACACGAACGCGTTTGGAGTCGGGTCCGGGGAGACGGCAAGCCGGGGCATGGGAATACCTGACTTCGAGGCGAGCTGGCTTACTTTCGCCTCAAGCCAACCATTTTCGCCGGGAGTCAAGTAATGCAAATGACTCGTGGCCCTGACGATTACCGGACCTATCAGGTACTGAAGCAGTACTATGAAGAAAGCGCCTACTAGACCGAGCACTAGTCCAGTGACAGGGTCGAGGAAGAAGGCGGATATGACGAAGAGAAGACCGAGGAATATGGCGAAGACAAGAATTATTGTGAAACCCATCGTCCGCTTGAGTGCGCCGAGTCCTGCCAATTCTCCTTCCTTAGTGTTAGAGAGCTTAATTCGGCCTTCATTAATTCTATCCTAGAACGATCGGGGAAGGAACCTTGTCTAACATTGTCTCGGAGATAAAATGCAAGAACTGCGGCGCACCTCTGAGCATCAACCCTGGAGAGATCGTCTCGACATGCCGCTATTGCGGCTACACTGCGGTTGTCGGGGCGGATGAACCGTTTCAGCTAGAGCATAGTCTCGTCCTCAACTATAACAACGCTGCGAGCATCGAGAATGCTCTTCGCGACTGGATGCGAGAGGGATTCATGAAGCCCGGAGACCTGGCAAAGAAGAGCAGGATTTTGACGTTGGAATTGCGGTATCTTCCGTTCTGGCTCGTCCCGATCGATGCGACAAGCAACTACGAAGGGGTCTTAGAGAGAGTCTCGCCGCCTTCACCTAGGAAAGGCGTGATAGACAGAGATTACGACTGGCTTGTGTTAGGAAGAAAGGGCGCGCAGTTTCCAACCCGAGACTACACTATCCCGGATACAGGGAAAATTCCTTTCGATTTCAAGAGAATAGATTCTGGAGCGAAGTTCCTCAACAGCGAGATGACGAGTGAGGAGGCGGTTCAACACGCTAGGGAGGAGGTGGAGACGAACCAAAGGTTCTTGGCAAAACAGGAGGTGGACCAGATAACGTCCTTCAATACCAAGTTCCAAGTTGAAAGGCCGACCTACATCCACGCGCCCGTCTGGTTCAGCACCTACGAGTACAAGGGACGAAGCTACAACGCGCTACTGGAGGGAAGCTCGGGAGCAGTTCTTCGAGCGGACATTCCACAAACAGATTTCAAAATGATCTGAGCGTCTGCAAGAAAAACGGATTGTCGGGTATACTGTAGTTTCGTACCTATATGCATGCGAGCTTGGCTGGAAAAGTAGCCTTCGCTACGAAACGATTTTCGGAGAAGTACACGGTTATGTGTCACGAAAATGCTCTATTATTCATGACCACGAATGACATGCCTAAACCAATTGTGGGGTTATCAGCTTCGCCACTCTTGCGTCGCGAGACGCGATGCTAAGACCCCCCCCTCCCCCGTTGAATATCTGGTGTCTGCGGGTGATTATGGGCGAGTCTCAGGATTCAGGGCGTGGTCTGGGCTTGGATGCTAGTGCGAATCTAGCAGGCGTCAAGAACGATTTGCTAGGAAATCTAGAGAAAGGCTCCTAGAACCGATATCAGGGCTGATAATGGGCGATTCTGAAAGCTTTCCCTATCAGCCGAAATTGAGACATTGGTACGAGGCCAGTTATTATCGAACGAGAGGCGGAGTCTCAGCTGAGAAATTCGACCGATGGTCCCTGACAAAGCAGTGAGTGCAATTCACGAAAAATTCGACCTAGGTCGCTGAGCTTCTGCCTAGCTTAGCGCATGATCGTGACGACGTCCTTGTCAGCAGGGATATGGTCGAGACTCACGCGCTGACCAGTGAATTTCACGCTGGACCCTGAGACAAAAGCGTACTTGGCTCCCTCAACAAATCGAGGACTAATCTTCTTGCAAACATCCCGCAACGTCGAGCCAGCAGGAAGAATGAGAGGTTTCTCAAAGTCCGCGTCACCGTCAGGACGTTTCAGATAGATACGGATGAAATTGAGGGTCCCCCAGATTCTCTCAGCAAGAAGGTCCATGTTCAATCCCTTCTCAGCCGATATGGGGACGAAATCGCCTCCAATCTGTTTCTTCGCAGCCGCAAGATATTGCTCATTTACCAAGTCCACCTTGTTCAAGACGACCAGGGAGGAAACATACCTCCGGTTCCCGGTCAAAACGTCAATCAATTGCTCGTCTGTAACATCTTCGCGTACCAAAATGCCACCATTACTAATCCCGTAAGCTTCGACTATTCCCTTGACAGTTGCTGGGGTCAGTTTCGTAAGCTTGACACTCGTGGTGAGAGCTAGCCCTCCCTTACTGCCCCTATTGATGACCACATCGGGAGGCCTCTGGTCGATCCGAATACCCATCGCATGAAGCTCATTCTTCAACAATTGAACCTGTCCCGGCTGAAACACGTCCAAGACCAACAATACGAGGTCCGCGTTCCTGGCAACCGAGAGAACTCTCCTTCCCCTCCCGCGTCCCGAAGACGCGCCGCTAATGATTCCTGGAAGGTCGAGGATCTGGATGTCCGCTCCGTTGAGACGCAGAATCCCCGGAACAACAGTGAGGGTTGTGAAGGCATATGCCGCAACTTTCGACTTAGCATTCGTCAACCGATTCAGAATAGTAGACTTGCCAACACTGGGGAGGCCGATGAGAACGACTGTCGCGTCGCCACCCTTGCGAATCTCGAAAGCTGGACCTCCTCCCTTCGAGGTAGAGGCTTCCAGCTCCTCGTGCAACCGGGCAAGCTTGGCTTTGAGAAGGCCAATGTGATGTTCAGTTTTCTTGTTGATCTGGGTCTTCTTCATCTCCTCCTCTATCTGCTTAATCTTCTCTGGAAGACCCATACGGCACTACCCTCCATCTACTCCCCAATGCCATACGCTCGGATATAGTCAACCTTGCCCTATGGTAAGTCGAGAAAGGGTCTAAGGGTTTGCATAGCAAAGGGTTACCAGGACCCCAAAGCCAATCAAGAAGATTTGACACAGAAGTTCGAAATTGTTGCCTTCCGATTAGCTCGAAAGGCTTATGGTGTCACGCTACCAAGAATGTCGGTGTGAAAATCAATATAGTCCTAATCGCCTTGCTGTTTGCAGGCTTCGTCCTTCATACCACGCCGAGTGTATGGGCTCCTGTAGCGCAAAGCACGACATTCGGAAGCATGGGTCCAAGTGACCCGAGTCATGTGATCTTGTGGGGGACGCCGAATGGCTGGAATGGAACATGGTCAGCAAACCTCAACCCTAGTTTCAGCGAGTTCGGAAGTGTAAAGTTCATTGTGAATGCGAGCTGGAACTTCCAGATAGGAGGTACCTATGATTTCGCGATCTACACAGCAGGGTTTCCGCGGGGAAGCGTGAACACTCAGAACAGTTGTAACGTTAACAACACGAATGGCTGTCTCGTTCGAAGTCTCACGATAAACACTTCACTACATTCCTCCTGGGCGGTCCTCACCCCAAGCATTCCCCACGACGATTTTTCGGGACCTGGACAATACGAGTACTACGATGAGTACAACCCCTCGATCGGACATGGAACGATAACTGTCTACAAAAGCCCGGACGTGAACTCAGACGGTAAAGTCGACATTATCGACCTAGCAACGATGGCCGCGGCTTTCGGGTCAAGCGCGACACCATCGCCGACGCCAACCTGGAATCCAGCCGCCGACCTGAACAATAACGGAGTAGTCGACATCATCGACTTAGCACAGGCCGCTTCTCAATATGGCCAGCCAATCTGACAAGTCAAACCAGACCTCCGTCGTCTGAACCTATCTGGGTCAGTTGGACCCAGATTTCACAACCTCCTCCCACGCAGCAAAAAAGACTTGAAAACAACAGCGATTTGCCCCGACAACTGGACCTTTCCTTAGTGGATTTTTATATAAACAAGGAGGAATGGGTGTCAAGGTTAGAACGGCGAAGGCAAGCACGATCGAACTACCCTCTATCAAGGAGCACCATCACTGCCATGGCTGAGAACTGGGTAGACGAACGAGACAAAGCAATTCTCGAAACGATCTATTTCTGCGAAAATTGCAACATAGTCCTAGAGCCCGGAGACAAAGAGGTAGAACGGCACAAGAAAGAACTGCCCCATCACAAGATGCGCAAGGTCTTCATCCTCCGTTGCGGAAACTGCGGAAACATAGTAACCGACAGCCACGCCCAATACAGCCCGGAAAGAAACCAGTTCTGGTGCAAGAACTGCATCGCTGAAACAGGCGTCCAGAACTTCCACACCATCTAGCACTCCATTTATACTCAGCCTGACCAATTGAACTTCGTTCAATTCTGGGTGTCTCCTTGAATATCGACCTCGTAAGAAAACAAATACCCGTAACATCCCGACGAGCCTACTTCGATAACGCAGGAACAGGCCCGCCGTCCATACCCGTGCTCAACGCGATTAACGAGTTCATGGCTGACTGGCGAGAGTACGGCGAAAACTGGGAAGAATGGCTACCTCTAATCATCGAATCTCGCCGGCAATTTGGAAAGATGATAGGAGGAGT
>VBBE01000147.1 GCA_005884605.1 Candidatus Bathyarchaeota archaeon | reverse complement strand
TATGAGTAGGGAACTGGAAGAGCTGACGCCCATCGAAGACGAAGAGGCGGCCCCCGTCCCCGACCACCAATGCGTAGGGTTTGGAAGGGTCGAAAGGCAATTGAGAGTTCTCCGCGCCGACTTGTGCAACTTGGGTGAAGGGAACGATAGCCAACACGAGGCTACAGTAAAAAATGGCCAGAAGAGCACGCATCGGACTAATCCTTCAACGAATCGGGACTCTGCTTGCTCACTGCTCGGTGTTGAAGATAAGGCTAGCGCCAGCCACTCTCCGAACGCAAATCTTAGTATCACAATGATGAAGGATTAGAGGAATCAAAAGCAGCCTTTCGATATATCCTAGTCATAGCCAATTCGAATGCGAGCACGAAAAGTCCTCCTAAAATCCGTATATCATGGGAGTTCGCCAGCTTGAACGCTCGGCGGTAACTTCACGTTTGCGCGTTAGCTTCTGAATAAACTATGTTGAGAAGAGTTCAGTGTGATGAGAGGTCTTTCGAGGAGGTCGAAGGAGAAGACATTTTGAAGGCCTTATCTGAGCTTGCGAACCCTCGGGATGGGAAGATTCGTTTGAACATCCGGTGCCAATTCCAGAACGCGTCGGAATAACGAAAAACCGGATATCTCAGGGATACCATGCCGAGATGGATTGAAGGCAGTTTGTCTTCCCCAGTGGCAACTTGGAAAGTTGGGGGTTGGCTACCAAGACCTTTCTTCCTTCGTCGAATGAAAAATACGGAAACGATAGCAACAGCTAGTATTGCAGCCGCGATGGAAGACGCTAGAAGCAATAATGATGGGTCCCTGGGTGGTGGCGATGTGCTATTGGTGGGACTGCTCGGGGATCTTATTACGAAACTGTCAGCAAACTTGCTAGCTCCTGCGACAGTATGACTATAAACTGATGGTAGGAAATCGAACGAGATCTGGGTCGCGTTAACTGTCATCCTACCAATGCCATTCCCTGAAGTCATGTTCATGGGGCTACCATACACCCAGCAGCAATCGTTCAGGGTCGGGCCTCTTGCACTCATTGCTTTGGCGAAAAAGTTGATGTCAGGACGAGTGAAATTCAGCTGATCATCTCTTTGGCTGAAAACCCCTTGGATTACATCAACAGTCCCCATCCCGCGCTCGTAAACACCAGACGAACCATCGTTTGCAACACAGGCCGGTGAATATGTTATGCCTGTCTTCGAGTCTGATTCGGGCTCTGTTGGACCTAGACAGGTGAGCTGTTTAGAGCGCGCATAAAGGTGAACATGTCCATTGAGTATCACATCTACTCCTTTGGACATTAGATAATTCTCAAGTTGATAGTTGGCATTATGCCCATTGGGGGTAGCCCCGTTAGCTTCGCAACCTATTGCAAAGGCAGGACTGAGGCATGGCTTGTGGAATGCGACTATAATCCAAAGACCGGTATTCTTTGCAGAGGAGATGGTACCATTCAGCCAGGTCCAGTGCTGATCCATCGTTGAGTCGTTGCATCCAGATATGCGACTGGTATCCTCAAGTGGACAGTAGTTGAAGTTGACACGGGAGGAGGAGTTCCCGACAGTGTCTGCAACGGAAAGGGTGATTATTCGCGCTACAGGGTTTGCGGCAGGATAATCGAAATAGCCCTCTTTTCCGTAACAGGGATCTGGACCAAGGCTTTCTGAACAAAGTCCAGAACCTATGAAATTGATGTATCCATCCCCAGCAGTCGCCTTGGAATTGAATTCGGAAAGAGGAAGGCAATTATTCCCGATAAATGCATCTATGTAACCATCCTTCTGAGCTGATGTGCCATCTTCATGATTTCCAGTGACGAAAAGATATGGAAAACCAGAATTGCTAAGCCGGTTCTGAACGTTGGCTTTTACGAAATTGCACCAGTCAGCTTCATTTCCGGTTGCTGGATTGCCATTTGTAGTGCCATTGTAGCTGATGTCCCCGAGGTCCAGGAAAAAGTCAGGTTGGATTAGTCGGTTGCTCGATATAGCTCCCGCAAGTGATCCAGAATAGTATCCGGTATCCCCGCCGAAAAAGAAAGAGAAGCTAACTGGAGGGGTGATCGAAACTTCATGCGAAGGGAGCGCATAAGCGATAATTCCTAGAGCTAGGACCGCGATCATCAACCCACCCACCAGACGCGCCCGGATCCTAGGCGAGAAGGTTTGGTGCAATCTGAGAGAGAGGCGAATTGCTAAGAGAAATGCCGCGAGTAGGAAAATGATTTCGCTGACTGGTACAGTGGTTTGTAGAGGTTGTTGGGCCTGGTCTACTACTGGACCCACGATGGAGATTCCCGCGCCAGTGTGAGCGTGCGCCGGTGCGAGCAGCGCTGTTGTGATCGGGATTACTAGGCCTAAAAGGAGAGGTCTAGTTTTCATCGATCTCTCATTGAGAAGGCCTGATCTCGTTCCAACTAATGTAGCTTTCGCAGATTCCAGCATTCAATTGGATGCGTCCCATCATCACAAGGATATCGTTGAATACAGTTCCATTCCTCAATATGCCTCTCCGGGCAGTTCAACCCTCGCGTCGGCGCTTGGCTGTGTCACATTGTGTTAGCTTCTAGGCTCTTGTAGACGGACCGAACAAATACGTCGGTTGCTTCCCTTCTACTGGAAATAGAGGTGGTAAAGACACTGAAAACCGCAACTCAGATCAACCAAAAGCGAACCAAGGCATTACTTCTTACAATGCTTTCGGCAGTCCTTGCAGTCTCAATAGGGCTGTTCGCCGCGCATTCAGTTAGCGGCACAACCATTGCCCCAGGAGATCTACAATCATGGAACCCCAATGTAAGCTGCCATGCCACGTTAGCAACCGTCCACCAAGTCATAGGCAATCACTTCAACTCGTCAACCCAAGGTGCACTAGAAAGTGGTGGACCGTTCGGAGTCCTCAACGGGACAGACGAATCATCGCTTCGCCCGCCGTGTATGGCTCCAAACGTTAACGGGACAATTAACCCGACATTCGTCGAAATCCACGGAATCTCTCTGACAGGAAACTCGATCGTCGAGGATGGAGCTTTGGGCGGGAAATGTGGAGCAAGATACACGCCTACGAACGGGGGAGGGCCATACCCTGGCGGTCAGACATTCTGCAACGCCTACGGAGTCTTCCAAGACACCTCCGCATATACTGGCAACTGCGAGACTCTCCAGGATCCCAATCCGAAAATCTGCATAAGGCTCGAGATCGATAGGGACTGGATGGCTTCAGGCTACTGCGGTGCAGGAACAGTCTGCAACAACTCAACACTCGACGCTCTCAACCCAACCCAGAAGATCGATGTCCAAGGATTCGTCACATGGCATCCACCCTCAAGCTCGGGTCACGGATACTCATCATGGGAACTACACCCACTCTCCGCTTGGAGAATATCGAACGGCTCAACACCTGACCTCAGCATAGCTGCTAGCCCGTCAAGCCTAAGTCTCCAACAAGGCTCGTCCTCAACATCTCTCGTCACAATACAAAGCACAGGCGGATTCTCAGGTACGGTGACACTCGCAGCAGGCGCATCACCCGCTATAGCAAACACCACGACGGCATCACTCAACCCGACTACGGTTATTTTGACTCAGGGAAGCTCGGCGACGTCAACCATGACGGTTCAAACTTCCCCCTCAACTCCAACCGGAAGCTACAACCTCAACATCAAAGCGACCAGCGGAAACATAGTTCGGATCCTGACTATTCACCTCGTCGTGACAGCTCCACCCCCAGACTTCACCTTATCAGCCAACCCCACAAGCATGACAGTTCGCATTGGCTCATCTGGAATGGCGGCGATAACTCTCCACAGTCTCTACAACTTCGTAGGGACAGTGAACCTCGCGGCCTCGGTGGCGCCAGCTGACACAACCGCATCGCTTTCTCTCGTCGACCCAACGGCATCCTTCAACCCTGCCAGCGTGGATCTAACCTCAAACGGAACAGGCACCTCAACCATGTCCGTGTCATCCTCGCTCCTGACAACACCTGGAACCTACACGGTAACCATAACTGCCAACAGCGGGACAATATCTCACTCTACAACAGTAACAGTTACAATCAGCCTGTTGTAACACGGTCAACTCTGAAACCACCCCCCCTTTTCTTAATTAGATTCTGGCTCATTGCGTGGACCATTTCATGATTGTTCTAGGGCAAATGAAACCGGTCAGATAGGGAAGGCCGTTTTGTGGTGAATTGTGGTAGCTTGTGTTCGTCCATAGACGTGCTGGTTATATTGAAAGATCGGTCACTAGCTAACAAGGATGATTCCTTTGAACGTGTCGATCGTAGGTGCAGGCTACTGGGGAAAGAAAGTGATACGAGAAACCCTAGACATTGCCCAGACTACCGGCGGTGTAAATCTCTACTCTATCGTCGACAACTCACCATCGATGCTTGAGCAGTGCCGAAAAGAATTCGGCCCCCTCAACTATCGTTTGAGTTACGACGATCTCTTGTATGATCCTGCAGCCTCGGCTGTTCACATCTGCTCGCCGAATAACACGCACTTTGAACTCGCTTCCAAGTTCCTAAGGTCGAAGAAACATGTACTCGTAGAGAAACCCCTAGCTCTACGCGCAAGGGAAGCTGAGGAGCTCGTTAGACTCGCCGAAACAAGCCGCAGGGTTCTCAGCGTAGGACACGTTCACAGGTTCAACAATGGAGTCAAAGAGCTAAAACGTGTCGTGGACAGTGGAATATTGGGTGACATCTACTACCTTCGCTTCAGATGGACAGGTTTCCTGCCCGTCCAGCACGATAGAGATGTGATAACAGACCTAGGGCCACACCCCTTCGACATTTGCAACAATATTCTCGGCATGTGGCCGGCTAAAATCTCGTGCAGAGGCAGAGGTTACAGGGGCGGAGCCGGCGACGAGGTGGCCTTCATCACAGCCGAACACCCGGACGGCGTCAATGCGAGCATAGAGCTCAGCTGGTTAGACTTGGAGAAACACAGAGATGTAACCGCCGTAGGGAGTGAGGCTGTGGCACGGCTTAACTGCCTGGATCAGAAGCTGATTCTTCAAAAACCGGATAAGACTGAGACAATAATGGCTATTCCAAGCAACACGTTGCGGGAGGAGATCATCCACTTCGCGGGATGTGTCGATAGTAACTCAGAGTCGAAACCGTACGCGAACCTGTCTGACGGAATACTCGGCACTGGTGTTGTGAGACTCTTAGAGACAGCGAAGCGATCTCTTCGGGAGGAGCGCACCGTCCAAGTTCCGCTCCCAGAATCTGAAGAACTGGTCGCAGGTGAATCCACCGGTACGGTATTCCGAAGGCTCGCAAACTAACATAGACCATGGCGTGGCCGGAATGGGTGTGTCAGACCACTTGCGAGGTTGAAACCAGAGATCCAGACTTTGCAAGTGAACCAATCAGCGTCCAGCGATAAAAAGCACTCTCACCAACTCTCGCGGGCAAACCTTCAGGTGTGCAACACTTGCGGGAGCTTCTTCGTAACAAGATACAAGGAAACCGAAAAAGGAGAATTAGTCTTGGAAGAGCTAGAGTTAGAAGTGAAAGTTACGTCTTCACGAATCGGCCAATTCAGCTCAACCGTGAGACAGGTCAACGGTGCACCAAAGGAATCTTCTGACATCGACAAGACAAGAGAGGAGACCTGTTGGTGAAGGACGGAGCCTCAGCGTAGGCTCACGAAGAATCTAGTGTTTTGACAACTGTCCCACAACGCCTAATATTTTGAGACATATAGTAACTTTGAGAGGAAGCGAGAGCTGGAACGCCTTCCGTTGGACCCATCGAGCTAACGGAGACAGAGTTCTTCGGGTCGAAGTTCCTAAAGCAGGAAAAGAAGAGATAGCTGACGAAGACGAGCTTGCAAGCAACATGGTATAGCGGAGTGCTATGCATCAAGTTGGAACGAATACTCGTGATCTTCATTTGCAGCGACGGGATAGACCCAAAGTCCTCAATACCCGAACCGCACTAAAGCTCCGGATTAGTGCCTCCTGATCGAGCGACGTGATACTTTGTCTTGAAAGGGATGAAATGGATCTTTGTGCTCGGACTAGTAGTCCTCTCGGTATTATCCCTCAACGACGACAATTGGGTTAGAGCCAACGCAGCGACAAGCTTCACATTCGCTGCAGCAGGTGATTTTGGCCAGAATGCAAATACCAATGCCAGCCTAATCCGTTTGGCCGCGTCAGGAGCAAGCCTCTTCCTCGCCCTCGGCGACTTCAGTTATAGGAACGGAAGCTCCGAAAACCACTGGTGTGGAATAGTTAGGTCTCATGTAGGGCAAAACTATCCGTTTGAGTTGTTAGCTGGAAACCATGAGGACGGTGAGGAGATCCGACCCCCGGACGGTTACATCGGTAATTATACGATATGTATGCCGAACCAGATCGGGCCAATCGTAGGTGACTATGGAAGAGAGTACTACTTCGACTATCCGGCCGTCAACCCCCTCGCAAGATTCATACTTATCTCTCCAGGGCTAAACTTCAGCGAGCCCAACGGCAAATCCGACTTTTACAATTACGATAATGGCTCGTCCCACTACGTGTGGACAGCATCCACCATTGACGGAGCCCGATCAGGGAGTATCCCGTGGGTGATTGTGGGTATGCATAAAGTATGCTTGTCGGCAGGAATGTTCGAGTGTCATATTGGGGCCTACCTCTCCATCCGCCCTGACATAATACAGCTGCTGATCGAAAAGCACGTCGACCTCGTCTTACAAGGCCATGATCATAACTACCAGCGCAGCAAACAATTGAACTGCGTTACTGCGGAACAGTTCCAGAACTCCTGCGTCGTCAACAGTGGCTCAGACGGCTTTTACAACCGCGGTGCAGGCACAGTCTTCGTCGTAGATGGAACCTTTGGCGCAAGCCAGGACGGCTTCGACGTGCACCTCTCCGAGCCGGATGCGGAAGACTTCGCTAAATTCATGGCCCTAAATGTAAACGGGCGTCGAGTACGGCTTTGTGAAGTACACGGTTTCAACAGACGGAATTAGAGCTCAAACCAACTTTGACGGTTCCTTCCAAGACAGCTTCCAGATCGGAAACAGTGGAATCCTTCGGACAGTGCAACAATTCTTCTACGACAACTACATGCTCACAGGGGCAATTGTTCTCGTCGTAATGGTGGGCACTCTTACAATTTTTCTCTTTACCAGAAGAAAGCGCCACAATGGGAAAGTCCCCAAACAAGCTGGAGATTTGCCGTCCTCTCAACCTTAATGTCTCGGCAGGCGCTACTGAGTCTCCAATACGGACACCACAATCCCCTATCTCTATGTCGCAGCAATCAGCATCAGACCTTGGGAATAGTTGATCGGCACTTTCAATCATTCAGTGCGACACTGACGGTAGAGTCATGGAGTTCGGGAATTAATACATGCACAGACGAGTGTGAATTCCACGCGTGGAATACCGTGGAAATGAATCGGGCAGGCACATACCCCCTCCTACCCCCTTATGCTAGAGAGAAGCTCACTCAACCGCTAGCAACTAGCGATATGGAGGACCGCTTCCTCTTATGATTCAGGGCTAAATGGCCATTGACGGACTCATCCCCATGCTGGAAGAAATTCACATGTCTCAAGAGTAGATCTTTGGGCATCATTGGCAATAAAGGGAATGATTTGGGAGGGAAAAGCCCAATACCCCTCATACCTCATTGGCAAGGGTCAAGTCATCATTGAGAATGGAGGTGCGTAAGATCAATTGAAGATAATATTCGAACCGAAGACGTACAAGGTTGTAAAAGGAGCAATTCTGCTAATTGCCGTAGCAATGGTAGCCTACGTCGCTTATGCTGCAACCACAATCACGGCCAGCAACACAGTCACGATCACTCCCGCGAACGGAATAGGAGTTTCTATAACTCTAACAAACCCAACTACCTGTCCTGCAGTAAGCAATCCAAGTTACCAGACCGGATCTTTCACTAATCCCAACGCCTGGACAATTCCTGCCGGAGGTAGTGGCGTTCAATATTTCTGTCTTGAGAACACTGGTACAGGGACCGATGCCACTCCCAGTATCACGATGGGAGCAACCAGCGGCGTTACGTGTACTACAGCACCCTGTCTATCGCTCACCACGGCTCCAACAACAATTCCTCCAATTCCACCAAGCACTGTCAGCAGTCCGGTCGCTGTAACTGTAAGCTCCACAGCCTCTGCCGCGGGTTCGGGAACCTTCTCGATAACCGTAACATAACCTCCTGATGAGCCTGTGCAACTCGGGCGAAACCTAACTCTTTTTTCCAGGTCGAGGTACCGGCAACGAGGTCCGCAGGATCGCTAGCACTGGTCGTTACACATATGCAACGCCCATGGATTACGAATGCAGACGCGCCCACTTCCCAGTCCAAGGGAACTATCGTCACCCAGACCTTTGCTCTGGTAGACTCCGATTGGACAGTGCTCCTTGACGCAAAACAGGCCAAGTTTGGTATACCAAAGTCCTTTCACTTAAAATAGGAAGAAAAAAGAATGCGAGCACCACTATTATCTCTCGCATTTGTGGCAATGTTACTTGTGTCTAGCACACTAGCAAACACTACCCTGAACGTAAACAACTCAGCCGTCATCACTCCCAATGTCGCGCCATGGTTTGACTACGTTGTCTTCATCATAATGGAGAACCATCACGTCAACTATACCTACTGGAACGGCGGACCAACGAATTCGTGCGTTGGAAACTGCACTTACTTTACAGGACTCGCGAATAATCAGAGCCTCTCTCTCGGACACGAATCCGACCAGATTGGCGGAAGCGTCTGGGACTACATAGCCTTAACATCGGGGCGCAACAACACCGATCCCAATTCGAGCTGCAACGACGGCCCAACCTCTTCGACTCCCACGAAGACCCCGTGCTCCCAGATCACCGAAATGAACCTCGTTGACCTTCTCGAAAGCCACGGGCTTTCATGGAAAGCTTACATGGAAAATTATCCCGTCGTCCAGGGGTGCCCGTCGAACCTGAACAACTTCTCGAACGACTACGGTCCGAACCACAACCCGTTCCTCTACTACCAGGACATAACCAACAATACAACCAGATGCAACAAGATCGTCAGCGCCAACGCAGTATCCGTCAGCCAGCCGAACCCGTGCGCGACCAACTCCATCCAGACGGACGATGTGTTTCTCGCCGATCTCATGCCTGCTCTAGCGCCGAATTTCATGTTTCTCACCCCGAACTTCATAGATGACATCCACGACTGCAACGACGTTTCGGTTGGAAACGCATGGCTCAGCAGGATCGTTCCGCAGATTCTCTCGAGTCCTCTCTTCGCAACCACAAGGGCCGCGCTATTCATCAGTTTCGACGAGCCGGCGTGCACATTCTCAGGCTGCCCCTCGCATACCTCTGGTAACCAGGTCTATACAGTCTGGGCTGGCAATGTCAAACAGAATTACAAATCAGTTATACCATACAATGCTTTCTCCCCGCTACGAACGGTGGAGAAAAACTGGAACCTTCCGGCACTGGACGCGACAACAGATGGGAAAGCCGCGCCTATGAGCGAGTTCTTCTAGCGCTTTCCTGCATGAAATACCCTTCAAAAACAGCATTAACAAGTCCCGCCGGCTGAACCTGTGTTGGACAAACGCTGGAGACACGACGCTCGAGCTCGCTCACAAACTCAACGTCACCGAGACAAGCGCTAGACGAATACTGCAGAAGCTTGAACATGGTCAAGATTGTCCATATACGGTGAGACTAGTCGTGGGTCAGAGGAGGAAGACATATGCGTGGTACGTCTGGCCAGGACCACCCTCAACTAAGTTGTACGTCCTTCGGTTGGACCTTCCTCTCCGAATGGAGAACTACGAGCGGTTTTAGGCGTCAAGCCACTAAACCCGAGCCTCCGACCGGATCGGAATTCAAGTGCGCCAGTCTCAAAGCGCACATCGGCCTGTGAAACCGATCAAAAACAATTGGACCCTGTAACCTCTCACAGCCTCGACAGATGGGGATCGCGTAAGACATGCAAGAGTCTCTTCCTTGAGGTGCGGCTTCCCAAGGCCCTTAATCCCGGCTCGCGTATATCCTTTCTAACCTTTAGCAATAAAGTTCTATCCTCGGAACCGAGCAATGTTTATTTCAATAGTTAGCGACACATGAGTTTGGTCCTTTCTTTGGGTCTTGCAGTCAAGTTAGCCGCCCTGACAGTTCTAGCTCTCGGCCGACCGGACCTCTCTTTCCGACCTTCCAACGTCAGGTGGTGGCCTTCGCGAGATGGCAAAGTCACCCTCGAGCTGAAAGTGAAATTGGACCCAATCCAAAAAGACGAGCGAAGGTGGCGACGGATAACCGAAAAGCTCCGTTCAGAGCTGGTCTAGCCTTCAGTGAGGAATAGAAATAACCGACGCGTAATGGCCCTCGCCGTCCTTCTAGTTCTAACGAGCGTTATTGCCCAGATTCCCCATGTCGAAGGTAGCGAAGGATTGACTCTTGATGGGAAAGGCTTCGGATCAGAAATAGGCTCACAAACCGGGGGTAGCTGTGCATTGAGTCAAACACTGACCACCACAAAAAAACCAGACGTAATTGTAGGACTGCTCGTTGTCAATGACACAACTACGCGTGTCACTAGCGTTACCGATAGCGAATCACTCATCTGGACTCCTAGGGCTAGTCAGGCTGGACCCGCGAATGTACAAGTTTTCGTCTACTATGCTATAGCTTCATCAATTCTATCCGCTGACAACATCACTTTCATCTTGAGCTCCGGAAGAGTGGCCACGGTCTGCCAAGAGTTTGGAATTGCAGGAGCTGACACCAACTCTCCTTTTGACTCGAACACGAGCATGCCAAACGGAAGCAGCGACACCTTAACCACCAACTCGGTCACATACAGCACAAACAACCCGAACGACTTCCTGATAATACTTCAGGGATTTTGCGCCGAAGGCGCAGCAGGTTCTGGTACCCCATCCGGGTTTACGACGATAATTGGAAGTGGCAGTGCGCACGTCAAATCAAGCAATTGCGCGTCTAACTTCCTCCAAACTAACTCCTTTTACAAAATCGTATCGGAAACCCAATCCTCAAACATTGTAAGCTGGTCTTTCGACACTCAAAATTCGCCATTCGCCGTAATCGGAGACGCGATAGAGTCCGCACCAGGGACTCTGAGCGCGTCAGTCACGGTTGGTTCGAACTCTGTTGATGTAGGGCAGCTGACATTGTTCTCGTGCACTGGCATGGGTGGGGTCTCTCCTTACACCTATTTTTGGACATTTGGTGACGGAAGCTCGGGTACGGGAAGTAGTCCTAGTCACACATACAGTGATACAGGGACGATGAACGTCGTTTGCACAGTGACAGATAGCCGTGGCTCCTTTACCAATAGCCAACAAATTGTGCTACAAGTTTACACCGATCCTTCTATCACGTCGTTCACGCTGACTCCTGCCAGTCTCGACGTTGGGCAAAAAATTGCTATCCTGGTATCGACGAATGGAGGAAATGGGTCTCTGACGTATTCATACTCCAACCTTCCAACCGGCTGCTCTTCTGCCAACTCCAGTTCTTTCTCATGCACACCCACGTCGAGTGGAACTTACCTTGTAACCGTAACTGTTACTGACCAGGGGCAAGAGACCGCGACCGCTACGTTACAAGTAACAATAGCTCCACCGCGTGTCCTCGGCCTCCCCAGAACCATGGGGCTTGCGTTAATTTTCGTAGCTGTGCTGGGAATTTGCATGGTTGCGATCCTATCGGTTGTCTTCACCCTAAACCGGAAAAAGAGCTTTCGCATCAGACCATCTTCGGATTCCAAGTCCAATTGAGGAAATCCTTCACTGGTCCAAGCCTGGTATGTTTTGTAAATGGAAGAGGGCGTACAGTGAGGTGCAGCGAGTGTCTGGTCAAGTCCCTTGTGATTGCCTTTGCCGAAAATGCTGAATTCTGTCCTTCTGTGGCCAAATTTATGCCCGCCCAAAGCCTGGTATCCAACATTTGACGCTACCACTTTTTCTTTCTTTTTCTTTCAAGCTGACCTAAACCTTGACTACCACATGGATGGTTGTTACGCATGTAGGTGCCTCGCAATTCATACATGGCGCGCACTCCGTCTCGCTCTTCGCAACCCTGAGATAGTACGTTCCTCCGGGATTCTGAACTGAAACGTTTGTCGTCGATGTCGAATTCACCTGGACTTGTTGATTACCGAAGAGAATTCTGGCATTTGTTGTACCTTGTTGCCACCAGAATGTCACGTAGGTAGGGATCTGAAGGGTCTCGACAACGATCTCGACGTTTCTGCTACCGAAGGATGTGTCGATATTGACCTGTCGTACGTAGCTCTCTCTGATAGAGGTTGTTTCGTCGATCAGCGTCTGTGGACGGTAATCCCATCCGTAGATTACCCCAAAAAGAATGATGATAATGATCACTATGATCATCAGGAGACGTTGCAGCTTTCTATGTGGAAGTCTGCGCTTTGGCGCGGAAGAACCTCTTGGCATAGGGCTCATTTGAGGTGTGATACTGTCGCAGGAGGTACCCAACACTGAAAACTCTCGCTAGGTATTGGAAAGCATAGAACATTGACTCCCGCAAGACCGGAGACACCAATCATATTGTTGAGATTGTAAACAAACTCAGTAAAGTTTTCGAACTCTAAGAAAAGAGTTGGTACGCTCAAATTGATATGTGGCCGTGCAAAGTCACAGTCCGGCAATCCCTGCACTTGAGCGAACTGTTGTGTAGTGACATTCATGCTCTCGAACCAGGCGCACTCGTTACTCGGACTGATAGACGTCATCGAGAGAGTCGTCCCGTTGGGCAATACTAAGTGTTGAAAACTCACGACCTGATACCCGAATGAGGGACTTGTGAGATTTCGAATACCGAAGAAAGCCGCCACGAATAACAGAAATATCACAAGGACTGCCATGAAAGTGGTCCTGGGGAATCTTTTCTCTTCTTCTGTCTGGGTTGCTCTGCGATCTTCAACCTCTGGAGGAGAGGCAGTATAAAAAACGCTACGTAGACAAGAACGTTGACGAATAGAACGACGAGGAGATAACGTGAAGCAGCGATGTTATGAAAGAGAAGAATTAGGACTAGAAATGCAACTACGAAGGACAAGAGAAATATCTTGAAGACGTTGTTTGCCTTCCATAACTCCAACCAGAATAAAGAAATCAACGCTCAGAAGGTCATTAGAGTCTGATCGTGCTACGGGCTCCAGGAAGCGGCTTTGACTGCATTTCCCGCACTCATCGAAGTCCATCGCTCCACCCATAATGGGGTTGTGCAACCATGACAGAAAAGAACAGCCTTCCTGGAGATGCGCATGATTCTCGCGATACGTTAGATACGTGAGATACGACCCCAAAATGGCGGAACGTACCTTTGAAAGGGGTATAGTGTATCTCGAGACCGCCCTAGAAAAACGCTCGTATCCTGGTTTGTGTGTGAAGGATTGGGCGATTCGTCGATTTATGACGGTATCAAGTAATATCTCCTATTTGAGGAGCAAGGTTAGTTGGTTGATAGGCTACTACCAACGAGTATTCGAAGAAGGCTGATTCCTATGCTGAACGCACGAGAAGACACTGCTCCTACGAACCGGATAGAAAGCTATCTTTACTATTGGGCGTATAGGCGTTCACGCAAAGTAGCTGGCTCCAAAGATGCTCATTTTCCTGGAAAGTCGAACGTGGAGTTGTGGAGAATGTGAATTGCAGCCGACGGATCGCGAAAAGAAAACCATTCTCGGGGATTTTCCCGGTTAATCCTTCTAGAGGAGGAGATGAACCGGAAGATGTTGGTTTTCCAATTCCCGGTGGTCCTGTTGCGAGGGATGCCCCGACAAACCGCTTGTTAAAGAACCAATTCTTTCTCTAGTTCAAGGTATATTCCGACTGCTATGGATATCGAACTCTTAAGTAGTCAAGCGAATAAGACAAGTCAAGTCATAATTGCCTAGCTATTTAGAAGCCCGCGGCCGGACCAGCCGTGCCTATTTAATCGCCGTTCTTATTATCTTCCTAGTTCCCGGTCCACTATTGGGTTCGCACTTTTCATCTGCTCAGGCAGCCCCGGCCACCTCCTGGAACCCAAGGATTGCGTGCACGCCCACTCTTGCCACGGTTAGAGACATCCTCGGGTCTTCCTATCCCTCACAATCCCTGACAGGGAGTCGATACCAGACTAGTTCCACTGCCGGTGGCGTGCCAAGCAAACGCGCCCTCTCTCCCCCGTGCAACCTATCGAACACAAACGGTCAAACAGTATCTTCCCTCGTCCAGATCAATGGTGTTTACCTAAGCAGTTTGATCACTCAAGACTGCGCGACTAAGTACGATGTGGTCAACGGTGGGGGAAACTATCCGGACAGAAATGGGGACGGAAAGCCCGACACCTATTGTGACAGCACAGGCAACATCTTCCAGATCGGAACCACCAGCGGCTATATTCATGTCGAAATAGACCACGACTGGCAAGCCGCAGGCTACTGCGGTACGGGAACCTTCTGCGATAACGTCACCCTCGCCCAGTATGTCTCATCGGGAGCCATCTCCCTAGACGTCCAAGGCCTCGTCTTCTGGGATGGTGTCGAGTTGCCGGGGCACTGGGAACTGCATCCTTTCACCGCCTTTCAGTTATCTTTCAGTACGAGGTTTACGAATTCTCCGTCCGTACCATCTCCAGGCGTTCCAGCCTCTTTCGCAGCAACCGTCACAGGGGCCACTCCACCATACACTTTCAGGTGGGACTTCGGCGACGGCACAACCAGTTCAGGCACTACCACGACACACACATACTCAAGTCAAGGAAACTACAACGTAACACTAACAACAAACGACTCCACCGGACAGTTGACAAAATTCTCGAAAATAGTCTCGGTGAGGCCGCAGGGATTCTCCTTTGCAGCCTCCGGAGACTTTGGGAGCCTTACCGATGTAACTGGGCTCTACAACCTCAAACTGCTACAAGATTTCAATCCCGATTTCTTCCTCGGGTTGGGAGATTTCAGCTCCAACTCTTCAGTGACCGGTGACATCTGGTGCTCCCAGTTCAAGTCCCAATACAATAATGTTCAAATTTTTCCAGGAGACCATGACACTGGCGGGCACCCCGCGGGATTTAGCGAGACGCATAGCTATGAAAAATACGTCAACAACTGCGCCTTGACTCTGAATGTTCCAATAGTATGCGGTCCTGTTTCGGGAGCCTGTTACGGTAAGGAATACTACTTCGACTATCCAGCCAGTAATCCCATCGCTCGTTTCATCTTCGCCTCTCCAAAGATCTACAACATGACAGGAGTATGCACTCAGGCACTAGAACCGCCTGGGAACTGGCCGAACTGTAGCTCGCAAACCTCGACGGGAAACCCGGGCCAGCCGTGCACCGACGCGTTTGGCTGCTGGCAATACCTCGCCGGAAACATTCATTACAATTGGGTATCAGGTGCGATAGACAACGCCAGAAGCATTGGGATTAGATGGGTGATTGTGGGGATGCACAAGCTCTGCATAAGCGCCAGCGACGCAACATGCTCCATGGGTAATGCCTTCTTCAATATGCTTCTGCAAAAGAAAGTCGACCTGATTATTCAAGCACACGACAATGCCTATGAGAGAAGCAAGCAGCTCGCACTCAACACAAGTACCTGCCAGAACATAAACAACGACAGCAGTGGCTACGCAGTCTACACTTCAGGCTGCGTAGTAGACAACGGCTCTCAAGGCTTCTACACAGCGGGTGCTGGAACGGTCGTCGTAGTCCAGGGAGCATGGATCAACGATCTCTACGGTGTCAACGGGTCCGCAACAAATTCGCAAAACGCGCTCGAAGCGCCGTACTTTGTCAGTCTGATGGGCAGACTTCCAGGCACCCCAGGTGCAGGAAACGGTTTTGCAAAATACATAGTGTACGCGGGCGGGATCGACGTACAGACCAACTTTTCCGGCAGCTTCCAAGACAGTTTCAGCATCAACAAGCGCTCCAGCTCTACGGCCGTCGTCTGCTCACCCAGCACGGTTAATGAGGGGCAATCCACAACGTGTACCGCCACCGTAACTGACACGTCACCTGGAACTCCGATTACCCCGACAGGTACCATAACCTTCACCAGCACTCCAAACGGTCTCCTGGCCTCACCACTCAAATGCACACTCTCAGCCTCCGCAAGTTGCTCAGTGGCCTTCAACGCGCCCGCAGGTAGCGGGGGCACCACGTACACTCTCACCGCTAGCTACAGCGGTGACCTGAATCACGGTACCAGCTCTGGAACAGCATCCGTCACGGTGGGCACTCCTCCTCCCAAACACGACACATCGACATCAGTCGGGTGTACTCCTTCCAGCGTAGCTGTCAACCAAGCCACATCGTGCAATGCCACCGTCACAGACACGGCCGCGTCAGGCGCAAAGGCACCCACCGGCACCGTTACCTTCACACCAAGCGGTAGCTGCGCCTTAAGCAGTCCAACCACCAATTCCGCAAGCTGTTCTGTAAGCATCACACCGTCAACCGTCGGAACTACCTCAGTCACCGCAAGCTATGGTGGCGACTCAAGCCACAATTCCAGCTCAGGAAGCACGTCTATAACCGCGAATCCGAGACTGACATCGACAAGCATCAGTTGCCCAGTATCAGCGACCAATGGAACAACTGTATCTTGCACTGCCACTGTTGCTGACACATCGCCTGGAACCAGTAGGACACCAACCGGCACCGTCAGCTGGTCAACTAATGGGACGGGGGCTTTCAGCTCGACCACTTGCACACTGTCGTTAGGAAGCTGCTCGGTGAGCTATACCGCCAACTCTCCAGGCTTCCATGTGATTAATGGCAACTACGGCGGGGACTCAACTCACACCCCCAGCTCATGCCAGGCCACCATCCGTGTTAGCCTAATGGTTCACTCTACCACGACATCAGTATCATGCACCCCCAGCTCTGTCGTGGTCAACCAAGCCGCCACGTGCACGGCCACTGTCACGGACACGGCTTCCTCCGGGCAGACTGCGCCCACCGGCACAGTGACCTTCACATCAAGTGGAACAGGCAGTTTCACAGGGTCCCCTTGCACACTAGGCAGCCCAACAAGCAACTCCGCCAGCTGTCAGGTCACCTACACGCCTTCTGGTGTTGGAAACCACGGCATTACCGGCGCTTACGGTGGCGATGCAAATCATGGGAGCAGCACTAATTCGCCAGTATTTTCTCTCGCAGTCACTCTACGAACAACCTCGACCTCGGTTTCATGTAATCCCAGTACTGTTGTTGTGGGACAGGCGACATCATGCACAGCCACCGTTGCTGACACGTCAGGAACAGGAGCTCTCACACCTATTGGCACGGTGACCTTCACACCAGGCGGTCCTTGCACTCTTTCCGGCGGCTCCTGTTCCGTAGACATCACACCGTCAGCGCAAGGTGCTCTTACCGTATCCGCAGGCTATGGTGGAGACTCTGTTCACGGCACAAGCAGTGGTAGTACCATCGTAACAGTGAACCCACCGTCCTCGAACAATTACACGATCAGCTGGCAAGGCTTCGACTGGGATGGAAGTGGAGAGGAGACCCTAACATTGAACGGACAATTCATAGCCTCTTTACCTGCAGTCGATACTCCGCAGAACGCGAACGTCTACGTAGCGTTTTCACTTAACACAACGCTTGTGATACAGGGCGTGAACCGGCTGACTTTTACACACGCCAACTTTGACTGCCCCGTCACTGACAGTGTAAAGAACCTGCGAGTTGAGAACGGACTCGCGGTCGTCTACAGCAATTCCACTGTGGAGCCGTTAAGCTGCGCAGAATCACTCACCTACACGTTCACCGTCGGCGGACCTCCACCTCTTAACGCGAGTTTCACATACTCACCAACCAACTCTGTATCGGGTCAAGCAATCAGTTTCAGCGCAACAGCCTCAGGCGGCAAAAGTCCCTACACTTTCACCTGGAACTTCGGAGACGGAAGCTCTACCTCCGGAAGCGCCGTCACACACACATACGCATCTTTCGGGTCCTTCAATGTCACCCTGACGGCGACGGACTCAAGCAGCCAATCCACCGCGGTATCGAAGATCGTCACTGTCACGCTCCGCAGCTCTGCGACCACGGTCACGTGTCCCGCTTCTGGCACCGTGGGCGTAGCTCTGTCATGTTCGGCAACAATCACGGACACTTCACCTGGAACAGCCAGCACTCCAACCGGCTCTGTGACATTTGCTCCTAGCGGGTCGTGCACGCTCGTCAGCGGTTCCTGCTCCGTGAACATCACGCCCACATCATCCGGAACCCTCAATGTTTCCGCCACGTACAATGGCGATTCGACGCATTCAGCGAGCACTGGCAGCGCAACTGTGAACATCGCTAATCGTGACACATCGACTAATGTTGCCTGCTCTCCCAAGTCGGGAAGCCTAGGGCTCGTTTCGACTTGCACCGCTACTGTAGCGGATATTTCACCGGGAACATCGAGCACTCCTAGTGGCACTGTAGGTTGGGCTCACACCAACGCCGGCTTTTTCAGCGCGTCAAACTGCACACTTGCATCAGGCAGTTGTTCCGTAACTTACACTGCTACCGCTCAGGGTTCTCACGTGATCACCGGAAGCTATGGTGGTGATGCGACGCAGTTCACCGGGTCACCGTGCACACTGACCAATCCAACCTCTACCTCCGCTAGTTGCGCCGTGACCTATACTCCAACCGCCGGTGCGGGCACTCACAGCATCACCGGCACATACAACTCTGACTCGGCACATGCCGGTAGCTTCGACACGTTTGGTCTAAACGTTAATTTACGGACAACCTCAACAACAGTGAGCTGCCCCGCCACAGGGACTGTAGGCGTTTCTCTAAGCTGTTCAGCCACGATTGCGGACACCGCATCAGGAACGACATCTACGCCGACGGGAACTGTTAGCTTCACGCCCGGTGGGACCTGTGCACTACTCGCCGGGTCGTGTTCTGTGAACATTACCCCATCAGCCTCTGGAACGCTGCCAGTTTCCGCCAGCTACGGTGGCGACTCTGCACATGCGACAAGTTCGGGAGGCACGAGTCTCACAGTTAACAAGCGCAGCATTGCTGCAACAGTGAGCTGCAATCCAAGTACGGTCCAGGTAGGCGGAGTCTCGACATGCGACGCAGCGCTCGCTGACACATCACCCGGATCAACGAGTACGCCAACGGGTAGTGTCGCTTGGTCGACTAGTGGCACGGGTACATTCAGTGCTTCGACCTGCACCCTCGTGTCAGGCAGGTGCTCTGTGACGTACAATGCTACCTCGCTCGATTCTGGCACTCACACGATCTCGGCTAGCTACTCTGGCGATGGAGCCCATAATGTCGGCTCGGGCACATTCAACTTGACGGTAACCCAACTGCACGCAACCACAACAAGTGTCAGTTGCAGCCCAAGCACTGTAGTGGTCAACCAAGTCACTTCTTGCACCGCGACCGTGGCGGACTCCTCCGGAACACCGACGGCACCTACAGGTAATGTGTCGTTTTCTTCGGGGGGAACTTGTACACTTGGGACTCAAACCGCTAATTCTGCTAGCTGCTCTGTGAACGTCATCCCGACGGTAGCCGGGACCCTGACCGTCTCTGCTAGTTACGGTGGGGATCCTTCTCACAACAGCAGCACTGGCAGCACGTCTGTTACTGTCTCTCCTGGGGCGCCCTATGCTCTGGTTGTCACATCCGATGGAAAGGTGTTCAGACTCTACCAGAATAGGACCTTGACGCAGGTCGGACAGCCGGTCACGACTGCGCTTCGACAGGTGGCGTGGAAGCCGGACGGTTCCTACGCTCTGATCGCAGGAGACTCCGCCGTCCTGCTCAAGTACAATGGGACAGCATTTACCACAATCTCGACCGGCATCTCGACCGGGTACAACTTCTGGACCGTCTCCTGGAAGCAGGACGGGTCGTATGCTCTAATCGGAGGCTCGGTGGGTATCCTCCTCAAGTACGACGGTGTCAAGGCAACAACCGTACCCAATTCGTTCGCAACGACGATATACTCGATAAACTGGCATCCAAGCGGCAGCTATGCTCTTATGGTGGGCAAGGGTGGCCTCACACTAACCTACGACGGTACAACTATCCGCTCGTTCTCAGGCACAACCAACGACCTCAACACGGCCGCGTGGAATCCTAACGGCCAATACGCTCTCATCGGCGGCATAAACGGTGCAGTCCTCAGGTTCAACGGGACCCAAGTCACGCCGGTCAACACGAACGGCATAACCGGGACGAATGCTATCAAATCTATTGCGTTCAACGCTGCAGGCAGCCTCGCGCTGCTGGTCGGAGACAACGGAATGGTCCTCACCTACAACGGGTCAACGCTCAGCCTGCTTCCGACCGTGACCAGCAGCTGGCTTACTGCGGTCAGCTGGTCACCATCCGGAACAGCCTACATACTAGGCGGGGGCGGGACGATTCTAACCTACACCAACGGAGCACTGACAAAACTCCCCAACTACTCTACTTACCCGTTCAGGGCAATCGCCTGGAAACCCCAGTGAGCCCGAGTAGCGAGAGCGGCTTAGGACAGCTGTGTCGGATAGCCTAACAGGTGCGAAGCCGAACGTTGGGGACCGAAGTCGGGAGGGAAACACCTTGTCCACTCTGCAACATATCAGAGGCTGAAGTCCTAGCTGAGTTCCCGCGTTGGAGGTTGGCGCGCACCAAGACGATGAAGGGCCACAGGGAACGGTTGATGCTCTATAGCAAGGAACACTTGAAGACAGTTGATGAACAGTCGATCGGTGAGGCCTACATCCTGCTATCAAATATAGGGTCAAAATTCTTCTCCTACACTGACAGGTGGGCAATTTTCGAGCCCGTATACGCTACTGTCCCGAATCATTGGCACAGGGTGGCTTCTGATCTCGACGAGAGTGCGCAGGATTACCAACAGATCCTCAAGACGCCTAGAATGGTTATCGACAATGGTAAGGGGACCCTTTCGAGAGCGAATCCTGATCAAGACTCTCTGGTCAAATAGTGTTCACTGAAAGTAATCCGAAGATCAGCTTGAAACCGGGGTCCCTGCCTCGGACTCCGCATGAGATAAGATCTATGCGTACGAGTAGTACTACATGCCAGACACTCGATCCCCTGATCCTTAAGGCGCGAGCCAATCTGCCAGCTGAGTCAGGTTCTCGACTTCTCTCAATATTTTCCCGGAGTATTCTTGGCCTTTGTTCGAGTTGTTTCTGTTGACCCACACTGTCTTGATTCCGAGCTTCGATGCGGGTTCGATGTCATGGTAGAGGCTTGCTGCTGCGTGTAGCCAGCGTCTGTCTCCTATGATTCTCTGCGCTTCTTCGAAGTGTTTGAATCCCGGCTTGTATGACTTCACTCTCTCAGCTGTTACGATTATGTTGAACGGGATCGGAAAGCGCTTCAACGTGCTCGCGAGAAGATCGTTGTCGACATTCGACAAGATTCCCAACTCGTACATTCTCGCTAGCCTTTCAAGAGCGGGGTTTGTATCGGGAAACGAGTCCCATCCTGGAAGCTGTTCTGCGAGCATAGTTGATAGGTTCTTAGGAATTTTTTTTCCGAATCTTGTCGCTGCTGCGGACGCTGCCTCGGACAGGACGCTTCGATAGGGTCTGTAGGGCTGGAGGGCTTCAATTCTCTTCTCTTCTTCTTGGTACAGACTGAACACTCTAGCTTCTTCGGACTGGCCCAGGGCTAGATCTCTCAGGGATTGTTTGAACGCGGCTCGGATTCCTGTTTCCCAATCGATAAGGGTCCCGTAGCAGTCAAAGGTTACGACCTGATACTCGCGCTGCCTTGCCAACTTGCGCTTCCTTCTCGAGATGCCCCGGATTTGGAAGTACTGGGCAAGACAAGCTTTGCTCTCGATCCAGCAATTGCCCAGATAGCATTATGAAAGCCTCCAAATTCTCTCACCGAACCGGTTGCTCCGGATTCAACAAGGGCGTGAGGGATCTAGCTTGTTCAGATGGGTATCCCTACTGCTTTGAATCCCTGCGCAATCGAGTTCAACCGACTTTCACGTAACCAACGCTACTTGCAAATGTGCCTGAGCCATCCGTCACGGAGCAGACGATTCTCATTAGACCTTGGATACTGTACATGTGGCTGGGCTCAGGTCCGTTCCCAGTATTCCCATCTCCGAGCGTCCAGAAGTAGGCGTAGGGTGCAGTTCCGCCTTTAGCCGAGCAGGATAGGGAAACCGGTTGCCCTACGCTAACGGTGCTAGGACTGGCAGTAAATGAGGAGGCGAGGCCAGGTAGTATGATCGTATTGTTTTGGAAAGAAACTGATGTCGAGGCAAACACGATCACAGTTGGTAGGAGAAGAAGAAGCGGGCTGACGAGGACGATGATTGATCGACGCATCTTCGATTCCTACGTTACCGTCACGGTGAAGGAGGGGCCAGGCCCGGCGGACGTGCCGCTGCCCGCGCAGACGGCGATAGTAATTGGGGTCGAGGTTGCAGTATGTGCCGCGAGACTTGTGGGAACTCCGGAAGGCGCTGCCCATGTCAGCGTGCTGGCAGTTGATGGACATACTCCATTAGCAATTCCAGTGCCGGAGGCAGTAACACTCGGAGTATCAGCCGAAGTTCCTTGGTTGTCCATGCAAAAGAATGCTTGAGCCGCCCCTCCGCCTTGAGTCAACGTCCAAGCCAGTGAAGTGAAACCACTGTTCTTGTACGCGATATTGCCATCCGCAGGACAGGTCTGACTTGTTGGAGTTGGTTGTGTTATGAAGATGTTTTGACCTGCTAGTATGACTGTAGTGTTGTTGAACGTGATCTGAGACAGTGCAAAGCCTGTGCCGAAGATCAGTACGGGGAGGAGAAAAACAAGTATTTTCGCCCATCTAACGTTCAAGGCAATTTCTCTTGTCTACATCTATCTATTTATCTTCATATAAGAAAGATTCGAAAAGATTCGAGAGGATTTCCGGTTATATCCATTTGTATCCGGGGAAGATCAAAAATGAGCGCAGTCTTGTTATCGAAGCCTAACCAAGGCAAGGAACCTTGGGAGGAGGAATTCCGTTGCGGTGGTCTCTTGATGTGGTCTGACTGAGCCGGACTTCGAATGCACCCATCAAGCTCCGCGATAGAAATGAACCCGAAACCATAGCGAAACACTGCTTTCCCAAGAAAACTCCGGTTTTTCCTTCGTGGACAACAGAAATGAGGAGAAAGGGATGTTCGATACGTTGTCCATTTTTCAAGCACGACCCATGAAATCAATTTCCTGATTCATGCAACGGGAAATAGAGAAACAAGTCTAGAAACCCGCCCGGACAGAAACAGCCCCGCATGAAAAATGGAGCCCTTGGGGGTCCAGCATGGCGTGAGTGGTTCCCACGGACGCTTGCGAAAGTAAATGAATACAGTCTTCCTTCCAGAACCACATATTCCCTTCCTCAGAACAAACTACGTTTGATTCGTAACTTTTCCTCTCCGCTAACTATTTTTTCCTCGTAACTTTTCTTTTCTGCTAACTAGTCTGTGACCCCTGGGTGGTCGATTTTCGCACGCCCCGCCCTTCACGAAGACGCCCAGAATCGGTGCCAGGCACCAGATGTTTCTGGGACTAGGCTCGCGCGGGCATACCGCCATTTGCCTGCTCTTTGCTAGAGGCATGAGAAACAGTCTGATCTGAAGGAATGGTTTGGAGCCTCGGGCGTGGGAGCAAATGCAAGTTCAAACCCTTTTCGCCCCAACGCTCGTATGCCGAGGTCCGCAAACTGGAGCGCCCACCTGAGAAGGGTCATGGAATGCGTCAAA
Source organism: Candidatus Bathyarchaeota archaeon (assembly GCA_005884605.1). The sequence goes on along the minus strand of VBBE01000147.1, from coordinate 2,086 downwards.
TAAGGAAGGACAGGAAAATAGCTGGCAGCTTTCCTGAACGAAGAGCTCTGGTAAGATCTGAAAGCCTGAACAGCCCTAGGATTGAATAGAGACTTGAGAAGCGGAGGCTGGTAGCGAGATGCTTCAATCGGTGCGAAGAACTTGGCTCTAGATGAAACTGACCCCTTTCAGCCCACGCAGGTCATCGTCACCGGTGTAGAGATGAGCGCCGTAATGCCGGGCTGTTGCGTAGACCAAGGCGTCAGCAAAGTGGAGACTGAGGTGGAGACTATAGTCGGCAGCCTCGAGGCAGAGGGTTTGGTCTACAGTTATGATTGTTGTTTGGCTAAGAACTGCAACAGCTTCCAATGCTTTCTGTTCGCCCTTTGCCCTCTTGACTCTCTTGTAGGCCTCGTACACAACAACTACTGAAGTGAGTATCTCCTCGGGTCTTGTTGAATCGATGACGCGGTTGTATTGAGAAGCCTTGGGGCCTTCAGTGAAGCGTTCTATCCAGCCATAACTGTCAACGCTTATCAGAAGCGATCTCGCTCATCACGCAGATGCCTTGTGTCTAGGCCCTTGATCATACCCTTGGTTGATCGGAGTGGTCGCACCGGCACATACGTTAGTATGCCGCTCTTTAAGATGGCGACCATTCTGTCGCCGGGCTTTATCCCCGCCTCCGAGCGCAATTTCTCGGGAATTACTACTTGATACTTCTTCGAGACCCTGACGTTTTCCATCGATAACCTAGTCGTAATACGACATGATTATCGATATAAGGCGTTTGGTGTACATGTGAGACCTGCAGTCGCTTCGGTCTGTCAAGACAAGGATGGTAATTCGCCATTGAATCCGCCACTTGCAATTACTCTTGGCTGTTTACCCCGATCACGTACGGGAGCTTGATTCGTCGGTCTATTCATCCAATTCGTCGAATATTTTCTGAACTTGTTCCCTCGAACGACGTCTCCTTGGACCAACATCCCCCTGCAGCGTAAACTCTCCTTTGAGGGAATCGATTAATCTCTTGTCCTCCAAACTTTCAATGAACCGGTGAAGGTTACTCTTTGGCTTCTTTGGAGAGCCTCTATTCATGTGGTTGAGGACAACTTTCCAATCCGTCTTCGACTACAGCAACCAGCTCTTCTACTGGGAGGGGCCTCGCTCAAGACAGCTGAATTTCGCTGTTCGCCTCAACAAGTACCTTCCGGTGGAAGTGAAATACCAGAACAAGATATTATCTGACGACGCGAAACCAATAATCGACTTTCAGAAGGCCGGAAAATCTACCAGTGGGCTCATACTCACAAAGGACACTCTTGCCACGAAAAGCTCACATCTGGAAGTTCCCGCCCACCTCGCGCTTCTGCTTATCTAGAATTTGCTAGCAAGGGGGGGTCCATCCCGGGCAACAGCATTTTCTTCCCCACTTCGCAAACTCTTGTCTGGGGCAGGCCTTGGGCGCATCTGTGTCAGAAATGAAGTAACTTTAGGATCGGGACTCAGGCTAGCGACTCGTGACTCCGGCCCCATCTGTGTGATTGTTGGCGCCTAGGTGAGCCTCGGGCGTGGGCGCAAATCCAAGTTCAAACCCCTTTTTGTGCGAGGTCGTACCCTTGACTCCTTCCGGCCTCATACCCTGGACTTGCAGGCATGGTCCATCGTCTCGGTGGGCTTTTGGTTCTGTCAACTCTCGGTTGTTAGTTGATTTGCTCTCATCGACCCCCCGGGATTACCGTCGTCGGATTCCCTTGATTTCCGGTCAAGAATGCTATTTTGGAGAAGCTCTTGTCGCCATTATTAGCCAACGTCCCGCAAAAATTCTAAGTCTGCTATTGCTCTTACTGGAACCTCCTCCTTGAACCGGTTGTAATGTACGTCCTCACATAGAAATCCCTCCAAGCGAGAGCGCTGTGCCACGCTTCTGTAGGTGGAAATGTGGACTGCGTCCGCCGCATAAAGACTGGTTGCCCGTATGATTTTTTCTGCCTCGGAAATGATCTTGTCCGATACTGAGACGAAGGCGATTTTGTGACCGCGAAGTTCTCGCAGGTCAAGTTCAACTATCTCCTTGGTCTTACCATCCTTTCTTAGGGCCCTA
>VBBE01000055.1 GCA_005884605.1 Candidatus Bathyarchaeota archaeon | reverse complement strand
ACGGGCTGGCTTCCAAGCTGAAATCGTTTGAAGGAAGCGTGGACGGTGGTATTCTGATTATAATGCCTTGTTGACCAAGTGGAAACTGGAATGTTGACGCGGCGAAGTAGCTGTAGCCTGTGGCAGGATCGAGTACGCCGAGTCTTGTGTTGAAGATATTGTTTTGGAGATACTCTTCGGCGATCTGGTTGAAGTCGGAGAGTCGGAATGGCGCGAGCGATCCTCCTGCAATGGTGTAGCCAATTCCTCGCGAAGGATCGAGAACGAAGTTGCTGGCAACGCCTGCAGGCGCAGGGGCTAAGACTTGTTTCTTGGAAAGGTCGGTGAGTGAGAATCTGACAATCTGGCTGCCAGCAAGGTTGGCGCCGCCGAAATAGATGTATCCGCCTGAAGTGTCTATTCCGGCGGATGTAAGGCTGTCCTCGGCCGCGTCGAGTTCAGAGACAATTGAGAAGTCTGAGAGTCTTACCTTGACCACTACGTTCGGAGAAGGAGTGCAGAAGATGTTTAGGCTGCATCCGGAATCCCCGAAGTAGGCGTAGCCGTTGGCCGGGTCGATGACGGCGGAGTCGATGCTGTGTGATGGGGCGAGGGTGATAGTCGTGTTTGACGGGGTCGGAGTGAGCGTCTGGTTGAGTGTCAGGTCAGAAAGTCGCATCTTGAGAATGTTTCCTGTGCTTGTTCCAAAGTAGCCGAAGCCGGCCGCGGGGTCGATCATGCCGGCTGTTATTCCACCCAGCCCCGGGTGCACAACAGTAACGTTGGTGAAGGTTGAGAGGTCGACTTTTACGATCTGGCCGTTGAGCGTTCCGAAGTAGGCGATCTCGTGAATAGGGTCGAGGATTGCAGCGGATGCGGCGAGTGCGGCGTTTGCGCTCCCTCCAAGGGTCAGGTTGGCAACGTTTGTAAAGTCTGACAGTCGGACCTTGAAGACCTGTGCTGGGGTGGCTGAGGTTCCGAAGTAGGCGTAGCCGGCTCCGGAATCGACTATCGCAGACAAGATTGAAGCTCCAGTGGTATTCAGAACGAGGATACTCGATGAGGCTGGAGTGATGTTATCCGAGTTGAATTCCCTAGGCTTGACTTGAGAATGTGGAGTCGCTGTGGCAGGTAGCGTCATCGATGCCATGAGTCCTAGCGTGAACAGAAGAATTATCCTCGAAACCATAGCTCCCGCCGTTGATAGTGAGTATCATAGAGCATCTACATCAGGATATTTCAACATATAGAAAAATCCACGAGGCTCACCGGATTATTCTCGAGTTTAGCCCCAAGACTGGAAGGTACGGTGGAGCTTGCGACGACGGTCGTGAACCTGTTCGAACTGTTTCTTGGAGCTTTCAAGTATAGGGAGGCTAAGACGAGCCTTACCGGTGTTAAGGGTCTCAGCTCGACCCTCAGAATACTCTCCTTTACTGAAGAAGCGTCTCTGCTTGTGGCAAAGATACTCTCCGGTCTAGAGAAGGCTGGGAGAGGGATCGAGATCCGAGACCTCCTGGTCGGAGCCACAGCGCTCCAAGAAACCTACGCCGTCGCAACCCAGAACAAGAAACACTACCAACCAATACCTCGCCTCACAGCCCTATCCGAACAAGAACTACTGCAGAGACTCTAAACAGGCTGGGACCAGGTCCTCTCCCCCCGGGCGATTCCGGTTTCGGCAGTCTGTGCCGCGAAGAGCAAATGCATCTGAGATTTCTTGGATGGTAATGGGTCTAGTAACCGTAAATGATTTCGGCTCAAGCTTGCCCTTCCCGCATCGGGGCTCATCCCAGTCCTGTTCGCCCTGGTCCACGGCAACACGACCTTGCTGATCTAGACCTCTTTCTAGCGTTGTATTTCCTGCGCAAACGTTTCAGCCTCTCAGAGGGACCAGCCTTTCACGGCCCCTAGGGATTGCCCCTAGAGATTGCCCCTATCGATGATTATTGCGGGTTTGGATGGCCGCCGCGGCAATAGCGTCTCCAAATATGCTCATCATGGTTCCTGATCCGTTCACGAAGCCGAAGTATCTTGGGGAGCCGAGCAGGGTCTGTTTGTAATTATCTTCCGTCTACCTTCTCTGATTATCTTGACGGGGTCTTGCGGCTTCTCTGGCGGGGGGTTCGGAGAGGAGGTCCTGAATCTCTGATGGTCTTCTTCCCGGAAAGACTCGCACGGCCTTGATGTCGAGGAAGAACGCAAGGACCGTTTCTGTGGTTTCTCTGCTGACCACTCTAAACTTAGCCGGACTCAGGTCAGCGTCTATCTTGTCTGGCATTCAGCTATGTGGTTCCGCTGGTTGTTTTTGTCTGTGGGGTTTCAGCTAAGCTCATATGCGGACGACGCGGACGGTCTGCTGATTGTCTCCTCCAGATACCCGTTATGCAAAGAGCGGTGATGTGCATATCGCCTACCAGGTCTTTCGGGCAGGGAGATTCGGATCTGGTCATTGTCCCGGGCTGGGCGTCGCACATAGAATACGCGTGGGAGGAGCCGATCTATGCACAGTTCTTGACTAGACTCGGGTCGTTTTCTAGAGTAACCTGGTTCGACAAGAGAGGAACGGGTTTGTCGGACCGTGATGTCGGGATGCCGACTCTCGAGCAACGGATGGATGATGTGCGCGCGGTGATGGATGCTGTCGGCATCGGACGCGCGGCGATTCTAGGCGTCAGTGAAGGCGGGTCTATGAGTGCTCTGTTCGCAGCAACATATCCAGAGAAGGTCTCGCATCTCATACTGTACGGTGCCTTTGCTCGTCGGATCTGGGCCGAGGACTATCCCTGGGCTCCGACTCTGAAGTCGAGGGAGGAGTGGATAGGTTCTCTGGAACGGGGATGGGGTGGTGACGTCGAGCTGGACAGTCTCGCTCCTTCTCGGGCGAATGATGTTGCGTTCAAGAAATGGTTCACGGCGTATGGGAGGCTCAGCGTGAGCCCGGCAGCGGCTGTAGCGCTGGCGAAGATGAACACCTACATCGACATCAGGAACATTCTGCCTTCTATTCACGTCCCTACTCTAGTGATGCACAGGAGAGGCGACAGGGACATCAACATTGGGAATGGCATCTATCTTGCAAAGAACATTCCTGGAGCAAAGTTTGTGGAGTTGGCTGGCGACGATCACAGTTGGATATCAGGCGACACTGAGGCGATCGTCGACGAGATCGAAGAGTTCATCACGGGCGTTCGGCCAGCGGCTCACGTCGACCGCGTTCTATCGACGATACTCTTCACAGACATCGTCGACTCGACCGCGAAAGCAAACCAGTTGGGAGACAGTCGATGGAAGAGTCTTTTGCTCGCTCACCAGGATACGATTCGAAAGGAGTTTTCCAGATTCCGCGGTCGGGAGATCAAGACGACTGGCGATGGCTTCGTCGCCATCTTTGACGGTCCAGGCAGGGCGGTCCGGTGTGCTCACGAGATAGTAGGAGCAGTCGAGAAGCTCGGCATCTCGGTAAGGGCGGGCCTCCACACCGGAGAGTGCGAGCTTGTTGGGAATGATATCGCGGGCGTTGCGGTTCACATAGCCTCTAGGGTGGCTGGGACGGCCAGGGGCAACGAGGTCTTAGTGTCGAGCACCGTCAAAGATCTAGTGTCAGGCTCAGGCATTCGGTTTGAAGACAAGGGAGCCCACGCATTGAAAGGTGTTAAAGGACGCTGGCACTTGTACTCTGCTACGGCCTAGGCAAATCCCAAGCCCGGGCTGACACTGGCAGAATCCTTCTGATACGGAAGTAGTGGATCATAGGGCCTTGTAGAGACGCCATTTTCCCGGGACACCCCTGAGGGAGTGCATTCCAGCATCTTCGAATTGGAGCCCGGAGCCAGCTACGAGGTTCTTCAATGTGCTCGAGACTAGCACCTCGTTCGCTTTGGCCCCCGCAGCCACCCTCGACGCTGTATGAACTGCTATGCCTCCCACATCATCTTCCATAAACTCGCATTCACCGGTGTGGATGCCTGCTCGGACCTCAATCCCGAGCTGGTGAGCGGAGTCTCGAATTGATCTCGCGCATTGAATCGCACGCGTGGGTCCATCGAATGTCGCCAGGCACCCATCTCCCATTGTTTTGATCTCTTTACCCCGATATTCGTCGAGCTGTTTGCGGACTAGGTCGTTGTGCATCCCTAAGATTTCTCGCCACCGTTCGTCTCCCAACTTCGAAAGACGGCCTGTAGAATCTACGATGTCGAGGAAGAGGATCGTGGCCAATACGCGGTTCGACGGTGGCTGCGTGCGGACTCCTGTGACGAACTCTTGTATCTCAGCAGCGACTGAGTCTGCGACTCCTGTCATCAGATGAGTATCTCCGGGAAACTCGACAAATTTCGCATTTGGAATCCTGTTTGCTAGATCTCGGGCGGCGGCAATATCGGCGATAGGATCTCCGGTTCTGTGCATTACTAGAGTGGGTACGCTTATCGTGGGTAGGATTCCGCGAATGTCGATTTCGGCACCCATCCGTTCGAGTTCGACGAGAGATGTGGGGCTGGCTCCTGCACGGAAGAGTCGTAAGAGAAAGTCGATTAGCTCAGGATCAGTATTCCTTGGGATTCCCGCGCCGGAGCCGGTCAGGTAGTTGATTGTAACACCCTTCTCGGCGAGTTCGCCGATCTCCCGGTCGCTTTCTTCCCTCGTCATGCCCCAAGGGTAGTCGTCAGTCTTAATCCAGCGGGCTTGTACGCCCCACAGGATCAGAGCCCTAGTCCGTTGAGGGTAGGTGGCTGCGAAGAGACAAGCCATGGATCCTCCCTCGGAGAATCCGAATATTGCGGCTTCCTTGCTGTCTGCGTCATCCATGACCGCTCTTATGTCGTCGATCATCTTTTCCAACGTGGAAACCCCAGGCGGACGGTCCGACAACCCAGTGCCGCGTTTGTCGAACCGGATCAGGCGGCAGAAGGAGCTGAAACGTTCAATGGTCTGGGCTGATGCAGGCCGCTCCCAGGCCATGTCGAGGTGAGAGACGGTGCCTGGGGCCCAAACCATGTCGATCGGCCCCTTTCCCGTGACTTGGTAAGCG
>VBBE01000054.1 GCA_005884605.1 Candidatus Bathyarchaeota archaeon | reverse complement strand
GCATGCCTTCTGTCTGGGCGAGCTGCATTATCGACCGCATATCGTCCTGGACAGAATTGATGAAGCAATTGTGTACGACGACGTTCTCCGATAGGTAGTCGCCGCTCAGTGTTTGTATGTCGTAGACAGGCTTTTCTCCTAGTTCTTCAATAGAGACTATGGTTTCCCACCGAACGTCCGGACAGTTTTTGCCCGGGCTCACTAGGGACTCTTGCAAGCGTTCTTGCTTGCGAGAACTGATGAACCCAATCAGTTCTGAGAATCTCTTTCTCTCACTCTTTATGCTTATGTCGACCTCCCAGAGGTCATACCTATCTGGCCTCTTCTCCTTCTTCATACGAAGTCTGCTGTATATTCCCAGGCAAAGCAGCAGCCGTTGAACGTCTCTAGCGAGAGATCTACTGATCACGGCGAAGCCGACGTGGGAACTGTTGCTGCTTGTAGACATGGTTACGTATCCTTCAGCTTGAAAGAGACTCCTCAGATATTCGATGATGACCTCTTTGCTAGCTGCAACCAGGTTCCTGGGAGCTTGCATCGCGGCCCCTCTGTCGAGAAGATTGTATTTCGTTACGAATGGTGATAGTGTCTCACCGTACATCCGCACCCTCCTATAGTTGACATCCTGGCTCTGGACTCTAACGGGAGTTACGTTGTAGTGGGCGTTCTGGAATACTTTCCCTACCCTGCCTAGTACGAAATCGTATTCTTGATTGTTTGCTGTCTCGAATTCAAGAGTCAATGACTTGTTCGTTCCGCTCGGGTATTGGCCAACGAACCCGTCAGACTGTAGCCAGCCAGCAAGCGCCGCCTCGTCCTCTGAGACGGAGTCATGCAAACTTCCGTCGAATAAGGGTCTGGATGCCACTATCCCCTTGTGTGCGTGAAGTTGTAACTTTGTGCCTATCTTTAGCTCGTCGACGCGTTGCCAAGTGCCAACAGTTCTCCTTTTCGATGAAGTAAGTACAACATGGTCTCCGGTGACATCTACTGCAACTCCGTTGGATACTGTAATCCGGTACACTTTCTTGACCCCGTTCTGCTTTACACCTGTTACCAGGGTGATTCCTTTGGAATCATAGACAGGCAAGCCTAGCAGGTTGCGTGATACAATGTCACCAATGGGAGTCATGCCGTAGGGAGTGCTTATCATCGCGTCGTATGGTTGACAGGCGGAGCATTGGGGTCGATCCTCGACTCCCACGTTGAACCAGACCGGGCTGTTGAAGGCGGCCATCTGGTGTAGGAGAATGTGTGTGAGTTCTGACTCGAACGTCTCAGCTTCCTCTTCGTCGAGGAAGTAGTTTCCTTTCTTGCCCCAGCGGGCGATGGTTCCCGCAACACGGCCTATGAGTTGTTTGACACTGCTTTCTCTTCCGGGGGTGCCGAGTCTCCCGCGGAAGTATTTCGAGGCGACGATGTTTGTGGCTGTCTGAGACCAGAATGAGGGAACTTCAACGTTCTTCTGTTCGAAGATCGTCTGTCCTTTGTGGTCGGTTATGACCGCGTCCCGGATTTCCCATTTTACCGCGTCGTATGGGTGGACGCCTGGTTTAGTGTAGGACCTTTGGTATCGGAATTCCCCTTGGGGAACCTTCGGTATTTGTTGGATTTCCATTGTTCTTACCTAACTCCTATACTTCTTCTTCCCCGTGTTTCGGAGGCCGAGAACTGCAGGAGTATCTCCCCACCATCGTGTCCTTGATTAAAGAGATTTGTACAGAATCGTATAAACTTGTAGTGTAACCAGGAAAGTTTTGCCGGGATATATGCGCTGTAGAGTGCAATGGTTTTTGAAACATCTATTCTTTCAGGCCGACTAGAACTCCGTCGCGTAACGGGACAATTACAGTTGACATTCCCGGGTATCCGGATACTTCCTTGTTGAACTTGATCATCGTTTGGGTTAGCTCGGACTTGCCGCCTTTCGCGACGTCGCCGCCCCACAAAGTGTTGTCGGCGATAAACAGGCCTCCTTTACGGAGCCTTTTCACGCTTAACTTGAACGCGTCCAAGTAAATGTCCTTGTCAGAATCAAGGAAGATCAGATCATATTCATCTTTGAAAGTTGGAAGGATGCGCAAGGCGTCTCCCTTCAGGACCTTGATGACCTTTTGGAGCTTAGCCTCAGCGATGTTCTTCTCAGCTCGTTTGATTCGCGCAGGATCCTTGTCGATCGTTGTGACCGATCCTTTGAGGGGCGCGACCGCTCTTCCAAGCCAGATTCCCGAATAGCCGATGGCTGTTCCTATCTCGAGGACGTTCTTACTCCGGCTGCTCCGGGCAAGATTGTACAGAAGCCGGCCGACGAGGGGTCCGATGATAGGGACTGCTCCAGTGTCGGCTTCCTCTTCCATCTTTTGAAGGAGGAGATCTCTTGGCTGGGCGATGCGATACAGATAATCGTCAATATAGTCGTAGGTTATGGCCAAAACTCAACAATCGGAACCGAGCCTCGTGGTGAGATAAATAATCCTTTAGCAGAATCAGAAACGCTCAGACGACGTTCTGCGTTATGTTAAACGCCTGAGTTGCCGAATGATCTAACAGTGAGCCTAAGATGAGGATCTCGTAAAGCTGGTAGCTTATCGTAAACCTGAGCTGGTGGTTTGCTGAGGTTTTGAAGTTGAAGAGGGTTGTGGCTTGGACCGCGTCTGGAAAGTTTCCTGATGGCGCCCTGCAGGAAACGAACCATCATAGTTGTCTTAGATGCGCATCGCGGTAATTTTCAGTGTGAGGCCTCGACCGTACCAAGAGGGCGCAGTCTCGTTCACCTTGCTGATAATGATCGAGTATGAGGTCGGGAGGCTTGTGCGGGGATAGGTCAGGTTTGCGATTGAGAACGCTAGGAAGATCTTGCCGTATCCGGAGACTTCCAGCAAGACCCAGCTTCCACGGTTCGCGTATTGTGGAGATGAGAGGTATTTCGTCCCGACTGAGGGGATCAGTGCAGGGCTTGTGAACTGCCAGACAGCAAGAATGACTAATATGAACAGGAGGAGCGATGTGAGAATCTTTCCTATCGGACCCATGAACGGTTGAGCCTCCTGGTTGAGGTGTTGCGGTTCACCCGCGTGTTACTCGGTGAAAAATCGAATAGTTACACTAGGGTTAGTAGGATACAGGGGCTGTTGTGGGAATCGGGAGCCTCTAGACAATGCCTGGTGGACCACGACCGATGCTTCTCTGGTACGTCTGGATGCATATCGTAGACGGTGCCTGGCACAAGCTCGACGAGATATCGAAACAGCTGCGTATTCCGAGGAACGCTGTTTCTTGGGCTGCCAAGTTCTTGACGGATCATGGAATGGTGGAGTTGGGTTTTGAGGAGGACGAGATCAGGTTGCATAAGACTCAGCTGAGACTGGAGGATGTGGTTAGAACGTTGCAGCACTCACCGAAGAGCGATGCGGGTTCTCAGGGTTCGAGCGAAGTTCCAACCGATCTCTAAGATACTCTTATTATCGCAAAGACTCGAGTCGTTCTATCCGATTCCGCGGTCGATGCTGTCGTTGAAACCTCCACCACGGTGAGCCGAGAATATTTCTCAAGGTCGGTTCTCGAAACAGCAAGTTGTCGCTGGTTCAGACGGATCTTGTTGTTAGCCGGATAATCCAGAAGAACGCTGGCTTGAGAATTGACAGGAAGATAATCGAGACGGCAGGTGATACAAGCAAGAGTAGGTCTATGTTCTCTCTCGAACAGAGAGGAATAGTCGACAAGGATGTCGATCAGCAGATCTTGGAAGGCAGGGTCGATTTTGCGGTTCACAACATGAAGGACGTGCCGATCATAGATAGAAGTGCACGGCTTGTGATCGCGAGTGTTCCAGAGAGGGGGTCTCCAGCAGAAGCGCTCGTGAGTACGGGAGATAGGCGGTTGAAGGATCTTGTGAAGGGCAGCAGGGTTGGAACGAGCAACCCTGTCAGAGTCGCGCAGCTTAGACGTGCTAGGCCGGATCTGATCCCTGAGCCTCTCTGGGGGGACGTTGAGACAAGGGTCGAGAAGGTGGACAGGGGAGAGTTCGATGCTACTATTCTAGCTGAAGCAGGTCTTGCTAGGCTGGGTATCGCCGAGAGAGTCTCGGAGCGGTTGTCGATTGAAGAGTTTATGCCGGCTCCTGGCCAGGGAGCGCTGGCTATTGTCGCGAGACGGGATAATCTGAAGGTTATTGAGACGTTGAGGTCGATTGAGCACCAGCCGACTCGCGCGGAGGTGGATGCGGAGAGAGAGCTGGTGCGGATTCTCGAGGGAACAAGCAAGGTCCCTGTGGGCGGGCTTGCCGCGGTGAGAGGAAACCGGATTCAGGTGAGGGCGTGTATTCTCTCGGTCGACGGAAAGGAGCGATTGTTTGTGGAACGTTCAGGCGCGGCGAACGAGGGCATGAAACTCGCCCGCGAGATAGGCGAGGAACTGATCGCGAAAGGCGCGAACAGGATCGAGATGTCCTGGCGAAACGCCCGCCGCTAAAGAAGAAAGCTGGACTTTTCCCTCACCCGCTCTTGCATCACGAGGTGTTCTGTGCAAGATCCCCCTTTCTAGAGTGGTTTCTCGCTGTCTGGCACTGATAATGGGCGAGTCTCGCGCTTCTGGGCGCGGTCTGGGCTTGGAGCCTAGAGCGAATCTAGTGGTCGTCAAGAAGGATTTGCTAGGCAATTAAGGGGATGCCTTCCAGATTCGAGATCAGGGCTGATAATGGGCGATTTCGTGTCCGGTTTTGTCTTGCGTCATGAAGGGCGGGACACGGGAGAAATCGACCCCCCGGGGGGCTAGTATGAAAAAGAATGCTTGAGAAAACCATTTTCGTGACGTATAATACTGCGTTCTCGTCATCTTGCTTAGCTAAGCTTGAAGCCGCAAGACACTTTCTCGAACTGTAAGGATGAGACCTATTGCAGTTCAGACCCTTAGGACGTACTTACGAGTCAATCCCGATCGTGGGGCTC
>VBBE01000146.1 GCA_005884605.1 Candidatus Bathyarchaeota archaeon | reverse complement strand
GATCCCTCTACCGGAAGGGTAATGGTCAGGGTAGAAAGTATCGTGGTAGGATGAACGGGTGGAGTTTCGGTGAGGCTCAACGGCAGATCGAGTATAAGGCGCGATGGGTCGGACTATCGGTTGTCCGTTTGTCTAGGCGTAAGACCAGAGGTTCCAGTGTGTCTTGTCCGAGATGCGGGGAGAGACTCCAATCGGACAAGAGGCTGAAACGCAAGCTCTGGTGCGGTAAATGTCGGATAGTGATGGACCGGGATATGGTTGCAGCGGTTAACCTGGCTCGGCGGGGGCGGGTGAGGTTCGCACGTTCCCCGCCTCCCATCATCGAGGCGCAAAGGCAGGGCAGTTGAAGCAGTGAAGGGGGAACCCGACGCCTACGGTAATCCCTGGAGTCGATGCCCCGAAGCTAACTCAACCAAGAAAGAGTTAGCAGAACCACCATAAGTGTTAGAGAATCAGAGATTAAGCATGGTAGAACGTGTGACTTCGACCATGGAACAGACCCCGGTGCTTGCAATCCTTGAGGATCTCGTTCCCAATGGGATCAGATTTGGAGCAAGTTATCTCGTGGAGTTCGGTCCGGACTCTCCATGGTACGAAACATCGCTCACAATAACCGCTAGCGGGTTGAGAAAAGGGGTGCGTGCAGAGTATCATACCTACATGCATCCACCTCGCGAAGTTCGCGAGTCCCTGACTAGACTCGGGCTAAACGTGAAAGAGTTGGAGCGGAAAGACCAGCTCAGAATACTGGATACCTACGATGTGATGACCGGGCTCGCGCACCCCGAAACCCCTGAGGGGATGCGATCAAAGGGACGGGAGGCTTACGAACACCAGTCCTTCGATCTCAATCACTGGAGTAGCAAAGTAGTCATTATGATTCGAGAGGGAGTTGCCGAGGATGAGAAACAGTGGCTGCACATTGACGACAACACCTCGGTCATGTGTCACTATACGGACGAGAAATTGAAGGTCGATATCTGGAGAACGAGGATCATTCCCTACGCCAGGATTCGAGGCCTGGCAATGTTTCATTCAGTGATGATGGGCATCGCGTCTGACTCTTTCTACAAGCAATTTGAATCGCTATGCGATGGCATTATCGAATTCCGAAGCAGCGACGAGGGACAAGTCGAACACTTTGCAAGGGTACGAACTCTGCGGGGAACGTCGAGTGACAACAGATGGCGACGGCTTCAACTCCACAACGATGGTTCAGTCACAATCGATCCCGCTGGCAAGCCCCGGGAGCTCGGTATCGGAGGCTGGCTTAAGGGTCCGAAGAAATCGCGATAGGTATGTCAGGATTTCGCCCTGGACGCCCAGAGAAACTTCCGCTGTAGAGTTTTGGGGTAGATGCCCTTCCAGTCGAATTCTGCCTTGTTCGACCAGCTCTTGTAGACTCTTGGATCTATATAGTTCCGAAGGGATGTGTTCAGATTGTAATCGCGAGTTCGTTTCTGCAGATCCACTTCAAGTTTCAGTTTTCGGATGCGTTCTTCAAGTCTCATTTTCTGCTTGTCCGTCTTGACTTCCTTTGTCTTCAGCTCGTCCAGTCTTTGTTGTTTTTTGAGGAGGGTTCCTTCCCAGGTCTTTGGTGGCGTACGTTTGTGATTGCATCTGATCGCAGCCTCAAGATTCGCTACACGAGCGTGATGCAATTTGACGAATGATGACTCTCCAGTTTTGAACCCATTGTGTTTCCGCAGGTAGGTCTGAACTGTTTCAGTGGCGTGGTGCGTTCTGAACACCTTCGCTGTCAGTCCTCGCACTGTTTTGTTTAGAAAACGATTCACATGTTGGGAGGTAATTCCACTAAAGACCAGATCATCGGGTCTTTTTCCCTGAGAGAATTCCTGGAGGTTCTCGCGCACGGGGCTATTCGATCCATCAACCTTGAGGGTTTTCTGCCAGCGAACGCTGTCTTTTCCTAGAAAGTCGAACTCAATTGCATGTGGAAGGAATCTGAGATGTTCTACTCGTAGGGTTGATGCGCCTACAGTGTCTGCCTCATCCTCGTCCTTCTCGTCTCCTACTCTCATTGCTAAATTGTCTATTAGATAGGAGACGGTCGCGAGTTTGCGCATCTTCAGGTCCGGAGAAAGAAGATTCTTGTCGATGAATTGCCTAACGTCTGGGAGACGTCGTTGCAGTTTCCGGGCAGCATCATACTTCAGCTTGTCTCGTTCTTGGCGCAGGTCCGAGATGTCACTTGGCCATACGTACTTGCGGACATTGCTAAGCTTGTCCACCCAGTAAGCTATCCAAATGGACTCGTGATCGTGGACTATCTCCTTCCAGTTGCCCGAAGGAGTTTCGACATTCTCGGACAGGTTTAGAACAACATCCTCGGGATGGATTCTCGGTTTCCAGCGTCCCCTCATGGGATGGCTACCTCTTCCCATGAAGAGGCTGGGAGGCTCCACCATCCAGTTGGCTACCTCTGTCTTGACTCCATCGATCTCCGCATACCCGTATTTTTCTTTCAGGGATAGACGAAGTTGCTTACGCTCAAGGGCCATTTTCTTCTTGTAGTCAATATTCTGTCTCTGCAACTCTTCCTTTGCCTGAAACTCGAAGACAGGGGTGAAGTCGATCTGATCATACTTTGTGCTTGCAAAGTTTAGGGGGAGAAGCTTGAGAAAGTCTGAAAGAAAGTTTGCCTGGAAAACCGGGTCTTGGATGTAGGGTGTGGTTCGCTTTTTTCCCCACGCGTAAGCTAACTCCTCGGCTTCAGGGGAGAGTTGGACGACTGAGCCATGGATTCGGACGGAGAGTCTCCTGGGCTCGTACAACGGCGGAAACGCCACACCGTTGTGCCTCAATTCTTTCCATGCCATGACAAGTTCCTCTGTTCTGTTCACTCTTTACCAGTATGAATAGCTCGGGGTCCGGTCTTCATTCTCAATAATCGCGCAAAAGTTGTAAATGAGGATTTTTGTTAAGAGTCCTGTCGGTGATCACAAGGGACCGGGATAGACTAAAGAAGGCCAGTTGGACTGGGTCTAGCTTAGGTTGAGCCGGCCAAAGGGCGCGCCACTGCTTGGGCCAGTAGGATTCCTCTTCGCTGCCGTAGGGTTCACAATGGCCGTTTTCGTTGCGAGATTGTTCGTCGCCGTTGAGGCTAGGTGTACTCAGTCGTGTCCTGTTATCCGAGTTCAGGGATTTCACATTCACCATCTCTACTACGGGGTTATACTGTTGCTGGCTTCGTCAACGATTATGGTCTTTGCGACAGATGTCCGCACCCGATGGGACAGCGCTTTGGTTGTTGGGGTGGGGGCTGGTCTAATTGCTGACGAGGTAGGTCTCTTGATTTTCCTCGTGCCTTACTGGGCTGTCATTTCGCTTGCAACGATAGGATTAGTTGGACTAACATTGTACCTCGCGACCGTCTACAAACTCTGGACTGTCGGACGTAGAGACTTTGGACTATTGGATCGGTACCAGACCCTAAGCATCTTCGCCGTGGTTCTGGCGATGTTGGGCTTTCTGTACTTTGGTAGGCCGCTAAGGGCTATGTACGTTAACGCGGCTCTGGTCGCATGGGTCTCGGCCTCTATTCTCCTGTTGACCTTCGGCAGGAAGCATATCCAAGAGATCAGGAGCACACCCTTAAACCCGGTCCCGCCTTCTCCCTAGAAGAGAAGGCGCACGGGCAAACTGCAGGTCTCCAGACCACCAGGCATTGAGGCAAGAGAGTATCAAAGCACCATTGCAGAGTCGGCCGCCAAAGCCAATACTCTTGTCGTTCTCCCGACCGGGCTAGGCAAGACCATAGTCGCCTTGCTAGTAGCTGTCAAGCGCCTTTCAGAGCGCCAGAACGACAAAGCGGTTATCCTTGCTCCGACAAAGCCGCTCGTCCTCCAACATGCGGATTTTTTCAAAGAACACTTTCCCGACAAGAACGTCAGATCATCGGTCCTAACAGGGGAAAGACCTCCAGTTTCGAGGGCCATGGATTTCGAGGGATCTCAACTGATTTTTGCGACTCCAGAAGTGATTAGAAACGATGTCTCAAGTGAACGGTATACTCTTGGAAACGTCTGTTTGATCGTTTTTGACGAGGCACATCGGTGCGTCCGAGACTATGCTTACTCTGAGGTAGCCGAGCACTACAAGAGACAAGCAGCGAACCCGTTGATACTTGGGCTAACTGCGTCACCGAGCGCTCGAAAAGAGCGGGTCCAAGAGATCTGCGACAAGCTTGCGATCACCAACGTAGAGATGAGAACTGAGGAGGATGAGGATGTGGTACAGTACGTCAATGACGTGACAATAAACTGGGAACGGGTCCCACTTCCGCCAGCCTACAAGGAGATTAGCAAGATTCTTCGAGCCGCGATGGATGAGAGGACGGAGAAGCTTAGGACAATGCACCAGTTGCCGACCGGGGTTCGCGCAAACAAGCGGATGCTACTTGAGCTCGGGGAGAAGTTGCGAAAGAGTCTGAGAAGAGGTGGGTCAGGAGCCCTGTATGGAGCAGTCATTCTGCAGGCCCAGGCGATGTCGTTGAGTCATGCAATCGACGTGCTGGAGACGCAAGGCCTCCACAATCTCACAAGATACCTTGCAAAGCTCGAAACTGCCAGTAGCAAGTCGGGCAAAAGCCTCTCAAGAGACGCGAAGATTCTCGAAGCTAGACAGCTCGCGTTTTCCATGGAAGAGAGAGAACATCCGAAGCAGAAAAGGCTCCGAGAGCTTGTCGAAGAGGAGATGAAATTGAACAAGGATTCGAAGATCATAGTCTTCACTCAGTACAGAGATACCGTCGAGACACTTGTCGAAAGGTTGAACAAGCTTGAACGTGTCTCCGCTGTCCGCTTTGTCGGTCAGGCGACTCGGGATACTGATGATGTTGGTCTAAGCCAAAGCGAGCAGACGAGTATACTAGAAGATTTTCGCCAAGGACGTAGTAACATACTCGTGACGACAAGCATTGGTGAGGAGGGATTACATGTTCCGGATGTGGACCATGTCATATTCTATGAAGCAGTTCCGTCGGAGATCCGCCTGATACAGCGCAGAGGGCGTACTGGCAGGACGAGGCAAGGAAAAATGACAGTACTCATCTCAGAGGGAACGATCGACGAGGCGTACTACTGGACAAGCCGGAAGAGAGAGCAGCAGATGCATCGCTTTCTGCAGACGGTCAAGAAGAAAGGAACGAGGCCTCCGTCGAGGACAAAACGGACCTTAGATGATTGGTCCAGCTCTCAAAATAACTAGGACGCCGTTAGAAAGATTGATTTCTACGCCGGATAACTCATCCAAGCTCTGGTTTGAACGTCTCTACGCTCGCTTTGGTCTGCCATTTTGGGCCGGAGTGCTCCTTGTAGGATTTCTTCCGCCTCTTATGCTGACTTTGTTGGGATACTAAGCATACAGAGTAAAGACAGACTTCACGGGCGACATTTCCCTCGGCGTCCCGCTACTGCTTGCTAACATCGTTTACATTTTGTTCTCCTCCCGATACGCGCGCGTCGCGTCGAAAACCTTGAGCGATACGCGATATCGATGGGAGCAGACAAGTCACCGATCCAAACCAACTATCTAAGCGACTTCCCGTCTATCGTCGCGACATGGGCCCTACTCTTGTCGGCCAGTGTGTTGGTTCTGGAACCCATATTCAACCCTGGATATTCCCTGCTTCAAAATTTGCTGAGAGAAATTCTCTACAGCTACACGCGTTTGTTGCAAGCAACCTTTCTCTGGGTCTTCCTGTCGTCCATGGTCGCAATCTACAAAATCGGAAGACTTCCCTTGCGGCTGAAGGTTTTCACCGAAGACAGGACACTGAGCCTCAAGCCTTTTGCAAATACATCTCTGCATCTCATAACGATCTATGTCATTGCGATATTGTTGACATTTCCAATTTTCCTGTACCCTAATTTCGCAGTCGAACTAAGCCTGACCATATTTCTGGTTCCAGGCCTACTCTTCTTCCTCGTTCCACTCTTTGGTCTTCACAAGAAGATGCGTGAAGTGAGGGCTGAGAAGTCTGCCCAGTTCGGGCTTCGGCATAGCCGAGTAATGAGCGAGGTCGAGGCTACAGGGGAGGCGCCTTTGAGTGAAGGACTTGAGCACGAACTCCTAGCGATTGATGCTATCAAACGGGAGATTCACCAGATGCACGACTGGCCATTTGACATTGGTACGGTTTTACGGCTAGCAGGGATTCTGGGTGCTCCTCTCGTCGCTGCGGTTCTGGCTGCTTACGTGACACGTCTGTTTGGAGTCTAACCCCGTCGCATGCTGTCAGGGATTCTAATGAAAGCCACTAAATACCGACATCCAGTCACGTATGCCAAGGCACTAAGTTGATAGAGAAAAGAAGTCCTAGTTTGCTGCGCGTTCTTGAGATATTTGCCGGAGTGTTGGTTCTCGCGATCGCATTTTTCGTTTTGGCTGATTCAGCATTCGCCCTCACTGTTCTCGCGTATACTCTCGGAATAGGGCTCATCATTCTAGGGCTATCTCGAATTTTTGCCGGCCTTTACGGGAGATATTTTGCGCTGTGGTTCCGGGAGATAAGCGCTGGAGGAGGAATAATCGCCTTTGTACTCGGAATTATTGCAGTAATCAACCCGCAATTCGTAATCGGCTTCCTGACCATTCTCGTCGCTTTTGCACTTCTTGTCGTCGGGATCGTAGAAATCGTTGCAGCAGGATTTGCAAAGCACCCACCGGTCTGGGTGCGAGGACTGATCGGGGTAGTGGGAGTTTTGACGGTCATTCTATCTGTCTTCGTAATCCTCGACACGTCCCTTGGACAGCTCAGCCTGGCGGTCACGATGGCAATTGTGTTGGTTGCAGTTGGAGTTCGAGATATGGCTCATGGAATATCCGGGCATCGGCCGGTCAAAATCGACCGTGGTGTCGTAACCAAAGTCTAATCTTATTTCGAAAGAGTAGAGCCCAAGCTAGGCTCTGATTCCCACGACTCGAATTCGGACCCCGCGACTAGACGTGTGGAATCCGGATCTTCGGGATTCTTGCCCCAGACAGAGTCAGGACTAGTCCCAAGAGGATGAGGAAAAGACCCGAGACCATGTACGCATTAGCAGAGATTGTTGCGCCGTTGTAGGCGACTTTCTCGTTGCTAATGTACAAGCTCTCAGCCACGATTCCAAGCAGGACAAATACTGCCCCAATGAGGACCATAAGTCTCCTCATTCTTCGACCACAATTGAGAATAGAGCGAAACGACTCTTAAGCCCTGTCTAACCGAAGACTAGCCTCCGAGGATAGACTTCGACCACCGCGATCCTACCAATGCTCGGGGTTCTCCATTCCAAGTGTCGCATACAATGCGTTGAAGTTCATAGGATTGCAATGGGAAGCTTAGTCATTCTTGGACCTCCGGTCCCAATTCGCTTATTAATCGAATCGTCAATATCTATTTTGAAAGCGACAAGGCATTTGGCCCTCTCGCTCTCCCTGGGCTTTGCTTGCCCAGGTCATCACTTTGTGGATTTCTAGCCAACGGAACTAGTTGCAGCGCTGCCAGATCCTCTGCGTTGAGGTGAATACGCCGCGGACTGACGCGTAAGACTTAGATTCGGAAGCCACCATGGCAACCCATGCGTAAATCTGAAGCCTTTCTAGCAAGTCTCAGTCCAAATGTTGAATGACAAACAGGATGCTTACGGTCACGAACTGTACGACTGTTTCAGGGGCGATAATGTCGTGGAGGTTGTTGAGAGAGACGACGGCTTCATCGATTCAAGCACTTCGCTCCCCAAATACTACCTGGCCGATTACAAGAACTGGCGGCCACACGAAAAAGATGCAATGCGATACGCAAGTGGGAGAATGCTCGATATCGGATGTGGCGGTGGAAGAATCTCGCTCTATTTTCAAAGGAAAGGCTTCGACGTCCTTGGAATAGACGTTTCGCCTCTAGCGATCAAGGTTTGCAAGCTCAGAGGCCTGCGGAAGGCCCGAGTCATGTCAATCACAGAGGTAGGTCCAAGACTGGGAAAGTTTGACACAGTTTTGATGATTGGCAACAACTTCGGACTATTTGCGAGCCCAAGCCGGGCAAAACAATTGCTTACACAGTTCTACCACTCCACGACGCCAAATGCTTTGATAATCGCCGAAAGCAACGACCCATATCAAACCCGGGAGCCGTTTCATCTAGCTTATCACACACGCAACCGCAGAGAAGGGAAAATGGCCGGGGAATTGACGATCCGAGTGCGATACAAGAAGTATACAACTCCGTGGTTTGACTATCTGATCGTCTCGAAGAAGGAAATGAAGAGAATACTCGAAGGCACAGGATGGAGAGTCAAGCGTTTCGTAGACTCTCAGGGCTCTGTGTATATCGGGATCATAGAAAAAATATCGAAGTTATGAGACCTGGGTAGTAGACGAGAAATTGTTGACAGGGGGTTCCGACCCGGGAAGCTACCCTAGCCAGGGAACGCCGATCTCTGTTCCCACTTGTCTCATCGCTTCAACAACCTTGGGACTCAGTGGAATACCTTCCTTCTGGAACTTTTCCATCCTTGCATAGCTCTTCTCGCCGTGAACGTAGATTCGTGATTGGCCTTCAGCCTTCGGTGAGTCCTTCAACTCTCGGGCTAACCTGTCCATGTCTCTCTTGAACTCGTCCAGTGGACGAAACGCCGCCGGGTCCAACGCCATGAAGAAATGGCCGACATTTGGCTTTTCCTTATTGACATCAACACCAAGACCGGTGGCTGCACCACTCAGGACCCCGCTCAGAACGTCAACCATCAAGGCCAAACCATACCCTTTGTGGCCCGAGTGCTCCTCTCCCTCGCCCCCAAGGGGTAGAATCCCGCCGCCTAGTCTCTTCGACAAGGCGTCGAGAACCGCGTGAGCGTCTTCTGTTCCCCTTCCCGTCTTATCCACCGCCCATCCCGGAGGCATCTTCTTCCCTACGCGGTCGTAGACCTCAAGCTTTCCACGTGGAACCACGGAGGTTGCCATATCCAGGACGAATGCCCGCTCCTTCCCGGCGGGTGCGGTTAAGCTGATGGGGTTTGTACCAAGGACAGCATTTCTGCCGAAGGTGGGTACCACGAGTGGAGCGGCGTTGGTCGTGCTTATCCCGATCAAATCGTGTTCCAAAGCCATCAAGCTATAGTAGCCTGCTATTCCGTAATGGTGAGAATTCCGGACTGAGACAATTCCGACCGCGGTCTCTTTGGCTTTTTTGACCGCCAACACCATTCCTTTGTGTCCGACGACCTGGCCCAGGCTCTGCCCGCCGTCGATCATGGCGGTAGCCTTGGTCTCTTTCACAATCTTGCTTTGGTCTGTGGACTTTGTCCAGCCATTCTTTAGATCAGCGTAATACCGAGGAAGACGCGCGACCCCGTGCGACTCGATCCCGCGGAGGTCAGCTAGCACGAGGACATCAGTTGTTATCTTTGCATCAGGTGCCGGGACGCCCAGCTTCATCCATACCTTGTTGCAGAAGTCTTTCAGTTTTGATTCGGGTACAACGACATGCTTCTGGAGGGCGACTTGGTCGACCATGACTATTCCTCGGGAACCTCTATTGAGTTTGAGCTTTCAGGGAGACATTTTTTAACTTAGGCCTATTCTCAGACACATTCTGTGAGAAAATGGATACTCATCAAGCAATCCTGACCAAACTCGATGTTAGACAATACAGCCCGAAGAAGGTCCCTTCCGATGTGAAGATGAAGGTCCTCGAAGCGGCACGTGCCGCTGGAACGGGAAATAACCAGCAACACTTGAGATTCATACTCGTCCAAAACAAAGAATCGATCAAGAAGCTGGCGGAAGATAGTACCAGTGGTCCTTGGGTCGCCGGGGCGGACTTTGCAGTAGTAGTCTTGACAGACCCCAAAATAGGGTTCCACCTTATCGACACCGGACGCGCAGTTCAGCAAATGCAGCTCTCTGCCTGGAACAACGGGGTGATTTCCGGAGTCTACACAGGAATTAAGGAAGAAGCAATGCGGAGGGATTTCGGTTTCCCAGCCGATATCAAGCCCACTATGGTGGTAGGTTTTGGCTACCCAGTCAAGAAGATCGTTGGAAAGAAGAATCGCATGCCCATTCCGGAGATAGCTTCCATCGACAAATTCGGCAACAAATTCGATCCAAAGAAACTCAGCTAGGGCGGTTGCCGACTAGCAAGGCTCTGCGAGCAGCCTAGTGTTACTCCTCATCGAGCGGCCATCATAGAGTAGTGAGAGACTGGTTGGACTTTACAGAGATCCTGGCCAACGAATTGTGGGTAGGTGGGGCCCCTACGCTTGCAGACCTAGAGGAGATCAAGAAACATAGCGGGGGTAAGGCGGTGATTGTCGATCTTACGAGAAATCCGCGGGAGGAGGATTGGTCCAAGAAACTAGACTTGCAATACGAAGATCGGACACCCAAGGTCGAAGAGACCTTTTCCGCGGTTCCGGTAAGCCAGCTTCGACTCGTCTCTAGACTCATCGAGCAACACATTCGCGGAGGGAGGAAGGTCTACCTTCATTGCAAAATGGGGGTGGGCAGGAGCCCGACATGCGCAGCGGCCTACCTCGTATATTGTGGGATTCCTCTTCGGGATGCGAAAGAGCTCATTTTGAGCAAACGCTCTGTTTGGATTGGTGAAGACGGCAATTATGCCACTGGCTTGGAGGATTTTGCCAAGATGCTGGAAATAGCCAGACTCTCAGAATAGCCTTCGACTCTGCCCCATCGTATATTCGTCGTGACGTCGTTTGACTATTTCTTGAGAACCGAGCTCTTGAGGACCGTCTTTACCAAGTTCGGCTCCTTTAGAAGGTAGTAAGTAGCCCGCCTAGTTCTCATTCCTATCTTGGCGATTCCTTCTATCACAAGCTTCAGGACCCGGGTGGGATGCATCTCGACATCGCTCCATTGCCATCCTTGATACGACGGGCTTCCTAGTCCTTCTTCCTCGCTTCTTGCAGCCAGCCACAGCGCTTTCCTATAATCAGGAAACTTCGCGAGGAACTGCTCCACGTAATTCTCCTGTGGACTTGAATGGCTGGACCCCTCGATAATGGCCTGCGAGAGTATTGTGGCTCGGGGGGAATGTGGTAACGGGGATGTTCTTGACACGAGGCTCGCCTTTCTTCAGGAGGACCCTCAAAGCAGGTAATGGTAATTCCGGAGATTTATTCAACTCGTTTTCCTAGAAACAGCAAGTAGGTTACAGAAGGCTCTGTGATTACAAAATCCGAGAATATCGAGATTCGATACTTGAGTCCGCTCTGTCCCATGATCCAGGATGTGTCTGAGACTAGTGAAGGTAGCTTTGCCAATACTTCGGGACTTTGCGTGAATAGACTACTTCTTTCGCTCCGAGAAATTCTGAAAGCTGTTTCACGCTATCTCGAATTTCTCTTGAGGTATCCTTGTCCCTGGGCGCGTTTGTTTCAGCGTAAACTGCCTTGATGATCAGTTTCCCGCTTTTCCGGTCCATGAGGGGATCCAAACGCCCGATGAATTTGTCGCCGTACAGTATCGGGAGGACGTAGTAACCGAACTTGCGTTTGCTTGGGGGGGTGTAGATCTCGATTGTGTAATCGAAATTGAACAGAAGCTTGGTTCTGGCCCTATCGCAGAACAGATTGTCGAAAGGGGAGAGCAACGAGACCCGTGGCTCCCACTTGTCTGTTTCCAACTCGTCTAGTAAGGCGATGTCTTTCGAATGAATGTAGCGTTCACCCTTCCCGACCGGTCCATCCGTGATATCGACTGGAATGATCTTTTCGTCAACCACTAATTGTTTGATGGTTGCCTTCAGGTTTGGGTAGCGGTTACGGAAAAAGTGCCAGCTTATCTCGGATGAATTTGCGATTCCGAGGGCGCGGAGTGATCTCTGGGCCGAAAGGTACTCGACCTCTTCCACCGAGAATTCCTTCTTTGAAACCCGCGATGGCAGGAAATTTTCTGAGAGACCATATAGTTTCTGTTTGCCTTGACGGCCAACTACCATTACTTCTCCCCTCAGGAAGAGATGGAACATCATCCGAGAGACATCACCCCAGCTACCCCAGCCAAGACTACCCTTTACTCTGGTCTTGTCCTCGAACTGGCGAGAGAGGAGTGGGCCCTTCGCTCTAAGCTCGCTCAGAATATTATCTCTCAACCTCGTGTTTGCGTTCAGAAATTTGTCGATTCTTTGTCGCCAAACCGATCCTGGACGTGCGAGCATGTCAGGATGTTTTCGCATGAGAGAATAGTAGAGAGGGTAGTCCTCCATCAAAACTATTGACGCTTGATGGGCCCAGTATTCGAAGAGCTTCTTGTCACGCCACAACAAATTGTCCAAGTCAGTTCTGTCGAAGTTTCCGAGTCTGCTCCAGAGAACGATGAGATGGCTAGGAGCAACCGTACTGATCGGATCAAGCTGGAGGCAACCTAGGTCTCGTGCCACTCTCAAAATGTCATCGGAGTCAGGTTTGTTTGGCCTCTTTCCGGCGAGATGCTGTTTGGCAACTGCGAGACGTCTAGCGTTCTCCAGAGTCGTTGTGATTTTCTTGGACACGGAGGAGAACTTGTTTTGGCTGTTTCATAAGGGATTCGAACTTGACCCCTTGGCAAATGAAACCAAACCAAAAACAAGACCCCGGCCAGATTGTGCACGCTTGGTAACGCGTAAGCTGGTTAATAGAAAGAGCTAAGGTGGCAGCGTCGAAGGGCTGTTGGTTGTTCATGACCTCCGAAGGAGGTATCGCTAGACTAGTCCGGCATCCTCTGTCTCCCTTCAAGAAGAGGGCAATCTTCGCAGTCGCGATTCTAGGATTAATGATGGCTATCGGAACGATTGGCATGATGATCTTGGAAGGCTGGGACCTGGTGACCTCGTTCTATTTCATCTCCCTTCTGGCTACGGCCGAAGGCCCGGCACAATCACCCATGACTGTTGGGGGCAAGATCTTCGCGTCTTTCATGGCCTTTCTCTCGATAGGCGCAGCAATAACTGCGATCACGTTTACCTTCGGACCCTTGTTTGGCTCCATATTGAAAGAGGGCTTCGCCTGTGTCGAGAGAGAAGAGGACAAACTCAAGACAAGACTAGAGCGCAAGGACCATGCCCATCCCTCTGCTGACGAGGAGGGGTAAGACTTGCCAAAATTCATCAGTGACATCGGTCATATCATCCTTCAAGTAGGGGATATGGACAAGGCGGTCAAGCTATACTGCGAAACGCTAGGATTCGAACTCAAAGAACACTCGCCTGAATGGAGCGTCATCTCCACCAAGCTGGGCGAGCTGACCCTCTACAAGACCCCTAAGATCATACCGCTAGTCCTTCGAGGCGCTGATGTAACTCCAATCAGTCTTCACGTCGCCAGCTTCGAAGAAGCGGCTGATCAATTGGAGAAGAAAGGATACTCCGTCAAACGGAAAGGCCGGAACTCAGGAACCCTTACTGACCCATGGGGAAACATGATCGAACTCCACGATCATCGTAAAGTCTGAATTTTTTCGATCCAAGATTCGCATATCAAGGACCTGTTGTGTGTACGAATCACTTCTTCATGAAAGGCATGCCTTTCATCATGGGTCCACGTCGTTTCATCTGTTTCATCATCTTCCGCATCGTAAAATACTGGTTAACTAGTTCCCGCACCTCGCGCTCTGGCCGTCCGGCTCCTCGCGCAATTCTCTTCGACCTAGAGCTGTCTACCAATCGAGGCTCAGCAAGCTCTTTCTTAGTCATGGATTGAATGATCACTCTCCACGCTTTCATCTTCTCCTCCGCTACGCCCAATTGCTCTTCAGGAAGGCTCACACCACCCGGAATCATTTGGAGAACTTTTCTCAGTGGTCCCATCTTCCGAAGGTTCTCCATCTGATCATACATGTCCTTCAAAGTAAAACGACCTTCCATGAACTGTTTGACTTTGGCCTCGGGAACTTGCACTTCTGCCTCCTTCACTTTCTCGAGAAGCGCGTTGAGATCACCCATTCCCAGTAGCCGTCCCACAAAATCTGTGGGGACAAACTGCTCCAGATCCTCAACTCGTTCTCCTGTTCCGATGAACTTGACCTTTGAACCGGTCCCGGCGACAGCGGAGAGCGCTCCTCCTCCTTTGGCGGACCCGTCCATCTTTGTCAGAAGTACCGACCCGACAGGTGTTGCTTCGTTGAATGCGCGGGCTTGGGTAATCGCTTGCTGTCCAATCGTCGCGTCGATTGCCAATACTATCTCGTCGGGCTTCACGGCCGAAGCAATTCTCTTCATCTCGTCCATTAGGTCCCGCTCGTTCCTGTGTCTTCCCGCAGTATCGATAATTACCAAGTCGGTCTTCTCCTTTCGATAGTGGTCGAGACCGTGCTTCGCGATGTCCTCAGGCTTCTTGGTGCCGGGTTCGCCGTATACCGGAATATCGACTGTGGCTGCTAACTGCTTCAGTTGGTCCAGTGCTCCAGGACGGTAAGTATCGGCGCCGACAATGCCCACTCTCAATCCTCTTTTCTGGAAAAACCGTGCCAGTTTCACCGAGCTAGTCGTCTTCCCGGTTCCCTGAATCCCGACTAGCATGAGTTTGCGGAACACGCCGGGTTGAACCTCGACCTTAGCGGGGTCTTGGCCGACAAACTTTGTCATTTCTTCGTATAGGACTTTGACAACATGCTCGCGTCTGGTGATTCCTGGAGGAAGGTTCGCCTTCAGCGAACGATCTTCGACTGCCTTGGAGAGCTGAAGAACAAGTTCGACGTTGACGTCTGCCTGCAAGAGGGTTCTCTGAAGATCCTTCACAAGCTCCTTGATCGCCTTCTCGTCGACGTTCGGCATCCGCAAGAGCTTGCGGACAGCGTCCGTCAGAGAACGGCCGACTGTTTCCAAGACTACTCTCTCAACCTTCTCGCGCGCTTCTTAACCTTGGCGAGAACAGCGGCCATTATCAGCGGGAAGCAAACAGTTGCATCGCCGTATACATCTACGAACCTTCCTCCTTTCCGGATTTTCCTCCAACTGATCGACTCAGCCAACGGAGCACCACTCAGTCCTCCCGGCTCGGGTCTATCTGCGGTTATCTGAACCGCTGCATCAACCCCCTCTCGCAAAACACTGGCCAAGAGAGTGTGATGTTTGGGCAATCCGCCGCCCAGAATCAGGACTCCGAGTTTTTTCGAGGTCATTGCCATTTCTACCATGTTCGTCACGTCTGTCATCGGGTTCAACTGTAGCAATTCTGTCTGAGAGAAGCTCCAGAGGCTAAGACCAAGGATCGAGTCGAGGAGACCCGGCGAGAAGACCTTGACTTTGTTTCGGGCAGCTTTGTGTAGAATCGAATCTTTGTCTTGCAGGAGGAGGCCGATTTTTCCTAGGATGTCTGAGAATGCCACTCCTCGCCTCTGATCGGCTGGAATATTTCCAAGAAGCCTTCGGACAGTCTTGTCTAGAATCTGGAATGATTCTTCTTTGACAAAGATGTCCGCGATTCGACTGTACCCTTTCTTGATCAGAAGACGATCGTCGACTTGGAACGTGCCCTGATAATGGTGCAGGCCAAGGGCCTCGATCACATCATGGGTCAGGTTCGCCCCTGTGGTCACGATCGCGTCGAGAAACCCTCGATCGATCAAATCTCCAATGACCAATCGGAATCCAGATGGAACCATTGGCCCTGCGAGTGTCAGGAAATTTGTGAAGTCTGGCCCTCGGAACATTTCTTCGACAACATCGGCGGCTGCCCCGATTCGGCCTCCACCTAGGACCCCGGTTGCGCTCATCTCTTGGACGAGAGCACCGGCCGTCATTCCCGGCCAAAGCCGTACGTGTTTTACTCTTGAAGGATTTTTACCCGTAATGGACTGCTCAGCCCTTTCGGCGGACGACCATGTTCCGTCCCATAACGCTCCAGTACTCGACCTCGATTCCGGAAGTCATTTGCTTCTTCAAGTCCTCATCGTCCGGCATGGGCGTCTCAAATGTCTGATAATTCTCCATGTCCATCACTTGGAGAAGATTTCCTGAGATGGAAAGAACCTGTCCCGTTCGCTTGTCTATGAGCGGGACCTCGGCCTTGCCGTCGACAGGGCTGATGAGGTTCTTCTTCTGGCCTGTGAATGCGCTTATCGCAACGATTCTTGCCTTTGCGGAGCCATGCTTGCCGGGCTTGGATTTCTCGAACTCTACAATTCTGCACGGTTCACCATCAATGAGGACGTACTGGCCAATCTTCAGACTGCCAACTTCGACAGGCTTGCTCATGAAATTGCGTCTCGACGGCGAGCGGTTCTAGGACTGCATCTAAAAGGTTGATGACGATGTTAAGATTTCCCTCCCGATGCCATCTGCCTGAGTTTTTCCCTTCCGGTTTCGTCGATGTACGGGTGTACTCCTCTAAACTCATGGCTTTCTCTAGCTTCTTCAAATGGTGTCGGAGTCCGAATATCTGCTGGGCAAGTATCAAATCGGAAGATCATTGCGTACTGGGTTCAACAGTTGAAGGCGAGGATCCGCCGCTAACAATTTTTTAGGAGAGAAAGATATGAAGACCGCCATGAGCAAGGGTGGAACCAAGAGGATTCGTGTTGGCATCATCGGCGCCAACCCGGATCGCGGATGGGCGGCGCAGGCACATATTCCTGCACTGAAGTCGCTCTCGGATGACTTTGAGATCACGGTGCTGTCCACCAGCCGACGCGAATCTGCCGACGCCGCCAGCAAGCTCTTTGATGTGCCTGTCGCGTTCGACAATCACCAAGACCTTGTGAACAGGGCCGACGTGGACGTCGTCGCCATCACCGTGAAAGTGCCGTATCACCTCGAACTGGCGACTGTCGCGCTCGACGCGGGCAAGGCCGTGTACTGCGAATGGCCACTTGGTAACGGCTTGAAAGAGGCGCAGACCTTGGCCGCACTGGCGAAGAAGAAGGGCGTCCTCGCCGTGGCGGGACTGCAGGCCCGTTCTGCGCCGTCGGTGGCTTACGTACACGACCTGATCAAGATAGGTTACGTCGGTGAGGTGCTCTCCACCACGTTGATCGGTTCGGGAATGGGCTGGGGACCAACGGTGGAGCCGTACAACGCCTACCTCAACGACAAGAAAAACGGCGCGACCATGCTCTCGATCGCGCTCGGCCACGCGGCGGACGCGCTGTGTCACTGCCTCGGCGAAGTGCGAGAGCTCTCGGCCACCATGACCGTGCGCCGAAAGTCCTTCACGATCGCGGGGACGGAAGAAAGCAAGCCCATGAACGCGGATGATCAGGTGTTGGTAAGCGGACTGCTCGAGGGTGGGGCCGCGCTCTCGATCCATTATCGAGGCGGCGTTTCGCGGGGCACCAACCTGCTCTGGGAGATCAACGGCACCGAGGGCGATCTGCAGCTCACCGCTGCCGGCGGCCAGGCCCAGATCTTCGAGATGACCGTTAGCGGCGGCAAGGGCGCGCAGTCCTCGCTCGAGGTGCTGCCCGTGCCGGAGCAGTATCGGTGGTCGCCGCAGCAAGGCCCTTTCACCAACGTCGCCCAAGCGTACGCTCGTTTCGCCCGCGATTATCGCGAGGGAACGCATTTCTGCCCCACGTTCGACGATGCGGTCACGCGCCATCGCATGCTGAACGCGATCGAGAGGGCCGCGGCAACCGGTCAGCGTCAAACGCTCGGTTGATCCGGCGAGAAGCGTCTCTAAGAGCGAACGTGTGCGGCTTTGGCTAGGGGTGTTATGTAACCGCAATCGCCGTATTGCGGTATCAAAGACTATCCTCTGTCCTCGGATTTCATCTAAAAGACTTCGCGTGATTCGAAGGGTATTCCTAGAGAATTCTTTTCAACTGGTCCGTTCCCGTTCTCCCCGATCTGGAAAGCCATGCTCAAGGCAGTCGGCATCCTAGCTAAGAAAGGCTCGAAGGAAATCCTCACCGAGGCCAGGAGGATTCACAGGATAATCGAACAGCACGGCTTCAGATCTGTCCCCGACGAAGATCTAGGAAGATCTGCGAAGATTCCTGGGGGCAAGCCTCTCAGCCGAATGGAAGTCGAGCTCCTAGTAACCCTCGGAGGAGATGGCACTGTACTGAAGGCGGCTAAGGAGATGTTGAAACCAAAAACCCCGATCCTGGCGGTAAACATGGGGCGGAGAGGGTACCTTACCGAGGTCGAACCTTCCGAGTTCGAGGCCGCTTTCACCAAGTGGGAGAAGGGCAACTATGAGTTGGAGGAGCAGTGGAAGCTGTCGGTGGTTCACCGGAACCAAGTTGTGAGCGAAGCGCTCAACGAGGCGCTCCTACTTCCAACCATACCGGCCAAGATGCTTAACCTCAGTCTAGCCTTTCGGGGCAAATCTGTTTTCCAGGCTCGGGCCGATGGAATCATCGTCTCCACTCCAACCGGCTCGACAGCCCATTCCTTCTCAGCGGGAGGGCCAGTTCTCGAAACCTCAATGGATAGCGTGTCGCTAACGCTTATTGCCCCTCTGCAACCAGTCAAGTCGATCGTCGCACCGGTGAAGGCTGGCGTTCAGCTGCGAGTGGCAGAGCCGGGTCCAAGTGCTAACCTGGTGGTAGATGGTCGTCTTGAAAGGGAGATAGGGATCGGGCAGTCGTTGTCGTTCAGAAAATCCGGCAACAGTACGTTTTTCGTTAGGTTCGGCGACTCATTTCTCCAGAGGAGTCTCAGAAGATTGTTCTCCGAAAGGGAAAACGGTTGAAGGTGCTCGTCCTCGATACGTCAGCGTTCATCATGGGCTTCAACCCGACCCGGACCGGAGAGGTGTACACGGTCCCGGCGGTGGAGGACGAACTGATGAGGGGAACGATGACACAGTTGCGATTTCACGTGAACAAGGAGAAGGGTAAGGTGATTCTCAGGTTCCCATCTCCCCGTGCCTTGGAATCGGTCGAAGCAGTCAGCACCAAAGCAGGTGAGAAGGGTCATGTTTCGCAGGCGGATCGAGAGGTTGTCGCTCTCGCTCTGGACCTAAAACTAGATGGGCAAGAGCCTGTCATCGTCAGCGATGATTACGCCGTGCAGAACATGGCTGAGCATCTTAATCTCAACTATGGATCACTAGCCAATTTTGGGATCGCTCACAAGCTTGACTGGATAATGTACTGCCCAGCCTGCCATCGGAGATCTACGGGACCAGAAAAAACGTGTAGGGTGTGCGGAACCGAGCTGAAAAGGAAGGTGTTGTCGCGATCCAAAATATCTCGAGGTCAATCCGCGAGATGAATCCAAATGACTAGTCAGTCTCCTAGAGATCACGCGTCAGGTGCAACCCGGGTCACTGGGATTGGTGGAGTATTCTTCAAGGCAAAAGACCCTGGAAAACTGATGTCATGGTATACGACCCATCTGGGGGTCAAACCCGAAAGTGAAGGATCTAGCACGACCATGTTTCAATGGCGGGAGAAAGACGATACCAAACAAGTCGGCTACACCGTCTGGTCAATATTTCCGCATGACACGAAATATTTTGGTCCGAGTGCTTCGCCGTTCATGATCAACTTCCGAGTCAAAGATCTTGACAGACTATTGGATCAGCTTAAACGAGAAGGCGTGAAAGTCGACGACAAGAGAGAGGAATATGAATACGGCAAGTTCGGGTGGATTATCGATCCTGAAGGCAACCGGATTGAGCTCTGGGAACCAAAGGGCCAGCCTCCTCCCTGAATGACTTTCCTGGTACTAGCCTGTGAAGCATTTTCAGAAGAATTAAATCCGGTACCCGGTCCAACGTGGCATTGATACAGCCTTGTTGAAAACCGAGACAAATCTTTACGATGATATGTCCAAGGGCCGGGTTGACGCTTCTAAATGGAAGATTCTCAGCTTCCCGATGGGCAATGACGAGAATTGGGTCTGGGACGAACCAAAGGCCAAGATAGCATCTCGGAATGGCGGTCTAGCGCTGACCGTGGATCCCTTCACGCGGAAGCATGACAAGATCCACATGTTCGACGATCCGAAACAACTGTACGCCTCCACGAGAACCTTTCCAGTATCGCGTGATCAAGTAACGGTCTTCGAGGCTGAGATGGGAGCCGAGACTTATCGAAGCAACGCTGAGGATTTGCAGGACGCGTTCGCGGGCCTCATACTCATGGATTTCGCGACCGGAATGATCTTCGACTTCATTACAACCGGAAAGAAGATAGGAGCAATCTACGAGCGACTCCTGATTCCCGGTGTCACGGATGAAAAGACAGCGTTCACATATCTAATCGAGGCCCCGTTTTCCGGGGTCCACACAAAGCCCGAAATGATGCACCACTACATGGTCAGAATAGACGCGCAAAGGAAGAGGGCCGAATGGATTGTCGATGGAAAGGAGTTCTTCAAGACAGAGAGCCTCCCGGCAGCTCCAAAGGACATTCTCGTGGGCTGGGGACTCTTCACACTCAAGCCTGTAGACCCAGAGAAGGGCAGCACATCAGTCCATGGTCAAGGCGCGACAGGCATCTGGAAGAATTTCAGGTACTCAATCCCCTGAGTAAGCACGATCCTCGCGACCTCCCGATTCGGCGTCTTACCCCACTATTTTCGGAGTGTCGCCTATCATACCGGTGATGGACTCATAGTCCCAAGGACCTTTGGACCTTACGGACGTCCTTCTCTTGAGACCGATATAGCCGAGAGAACCAAGCTTTTCGACCAACCAAGCAGCGTAAGCGGGGGACCCGGTGGCTCCTGGTGAGTTATAGTTGGTAACGTGGTACGACAAGGGGCCCTTTATCTCGATAGCTTCCTTGATGAAGTTCCCGTTTCGATCTATGACTTGCGCCCGGACCCCTGCAATACCAGGTTTGACCAGATAGTCCAGTTTGAGTTCTGGAATGAACTCCTGCACCCTTCTCGCCATTTCTGACTTGAAGATGGACGATTTCCATTCTTCCCCTGCGAGGGTTAAGAAGTCCTTGTTGTATAGAAGAGCGATCTTGTTCATCATCGGAGGCTCTAGAATCTTCTCCAAGGCTTGTATCGGGTTCTTGAAAAAGCCCCTGTACGTGTAGGGTCCGGCAACAGGGACGGCGTTGGGTCCTATCTCTCGACGCCCATCCGCACGGCATATCCAGTGCGGATCAAGGAAGGGCAACTCAGGATGTTGTGCTACTGTGTAGATGTTCCTCGTGGCTAGGTATCGCCATTCCTCTCCGACTTCCCAGTATTCTCCACGAAAGTTGAGGTCAGCATATTCTCTCCCGACGCCAAGCATGTGGGCTATCCGCACGGAGTTTCCTCCTGCGCAGTTCACCAAGAAACGAGTCCGTATCGCCTCACCCCCATTTTTGGGCTGAATCTCTAAGAAGTCTTTGGTCACTTGGATCGATTTGACCTCGAAACCGAGAATGAATCTGGCACCTTCACGTTCCGCGTCACTTCGCAGCGATCGCGTAAACGACGGATAGTCAACCGAAGTGTCTGTCTTCGACCATATGGCCCCGTGAGACCTCACGTGAGGCTCGAGCCTTCGCACTTCCTCTGCGGATAGAATTTCCAGCTCGTCTTCTCCCATTCCGTTCTCTATTCCCCAGTGATAGTACTTCTCCACCCGCTTCATGTCCGAGTCTCGTGTCGCCGCCTCCAATGTTGTCACAGGCGACCAGGGTAGACCTCGCTCTTTCGCGTATGACTTCCACATCCCATAAGCTGCCTGGGAGGATCGTGCGAAGACTCGGCGTTTGACAGGGTCTAGATAGAAGGGACGGTGTACGACCCCAGTGTTCCTCTTGGACGTGTGAACCGCAACTTGCTGCTCCTTCTCGACAACTGCCATTCGGCCCTCATACTGGTTCTCGAGCCAATAGGAAAGGGAGGTCCCGAGGATGCCGCCGCCAATAATCACGATGTCCCAAGGATCCAAATGTGCTACGACCTCCCCAAATTGAGATAAAGCCGATACGCTATATTCGGCTTATGTATTAGTTCCCCGGCCGGGGGAAGACTTTACCTGACCCGACGGTGCTTTATCATTCAAGGCAAAGTCCTAGTCCGGTTTTGGGAGCGATTTCAAGTGCGAGACAGGCCGGCTTTGAGGGGATATTTGTTCGTCTTGCTACTCTGTTTGTGGGCGGCGTCCGCAACCCCCTTTGGTTGGTATCTGGCTGTGAGCATCGGGTGGTTTGCGCTATACACTTGGCTGGCAACAAACATTCTCGTTGCGTATTGGTTCAGTCAATCGAGAACGCATTCCGAAAAGAATCGTTTCGACGACATGCTTCTTCCGGAGAGGGTTGCGAAGGCACAAGAAGGCTATATCAATGAGGTCTTGGAGACTCGCTCGAAGCGTGGCAATGATGATAATTAGAGGTTTGTTTGCGAAGCCTTGCTAACGAAGAACACTCTATCGTCTCGTCTTGCCTCCCGGAATGCCCGTCTAACGAAAGGTGGGACATCGCATCTGAGAATAAGGGATCCCGCGAGGTTAATACTGGTGAATCAGATTTCCTGTCTTGACATTGATTGTCGAACTCAAGAGTTCCGTTGATCCGTCGGCTTGTATCTCGGTCCACTAACAACTTCTCGGTGATAGGCCTTGTGTGGGGGTTCCTCCAGGCAAGCGCCATAATACTCAGTGGCGCTCTCGGTTATCTGTTAGGTCATAACGTTGACTTGGGGTCGAGCTTCGGAATTGTTCAATCGCCCGTCGACCAGTTTTTGGTGTTCCTGATATTCATCTTCTCTCTACTCTCTGGCTATGCGTTACGAGACCCGGAAAAATCGATCAAGGCACTCCTGATCTCCCAACTGGCTGCGGTCCTTCCAATTATCTCGCTGTTGTGCTTGTCGTCGTCAATATTCCCCTCGGTTGCCTCGTCTGTGTATGCTGCAGGGCTTGTCATCTTGTTCTTCATTTTGGGGATGATTGGATGCTTGGTTGGTTCCATATCAGGCGAGTTCCTATTCCGCTTGCGCCGAACTTACCGCTTTTCTCTCAACAATTATACACTCGTTCTCGTAACGGTTCTCCTCCTCGTCCTGGCCCTGGGCGGGGCGGTTTTCGTTGGCAGTCTGAACCGGTAAAGGCAGGCCTATTAGACAACAAGGCCTTCGCAATCCGACCATCAGCATCTATGGAACGGTAACCTGTACATTACCTAATAGCACTGGCGTCGTATCATACGGCCGCAGTTCAACCTTCTATTACTAGCAACCACGACAATGCCTCCTGCCCCAGCTTCGCTTTGTGAGTTGAAGATACTCGCTCTCTATCTTGCCACCGGTCTTTAGGTAAAGTAAGGCTCCAGGAGCTAGACTGTCCAAAGAAGAGAATGTGTAAACAACCATCTTTCTCTGGTAAAGGGTCTTCGCAAATCTTGAGATCTCGGACATCAAAGCGGATCCAATTCCCTTTCCTCTATGCTCTGGATGAACAAATGTTCCTCGGAACCAAGCCACTCCCAGTTCGTAATAGTCAGGAATAATCCCCACCAAACCTACAGGTTCTTGGTTCGAACGAGCAAGAATCCACCTGGCGCCGCGAGATCTGTCTTCTTTGAATGATTCGGCCACAGCGAGGGTTCCGCCTTCTTCTTCCGTTCGCCAGTCCCAGTAGGGACTCAATGCCTGGACATACAGACTGGTAGCACTGTCCACGGTCTCATCTGAGATTTCCTCAGTTTCAAGCTGAAGGTCTTCAATACACGGCACATCGTCGGTTTGCCAGCTGATCCGAAGATCTCGCCGTAATGGCTTGAACCCAAATTTCTGGTAGATCTCAACATAAGGCTGAACTGCTGAAGTGGTGGCTCTCAGGAACTCTTGTCCTTTCGACTCTGCGTACGTGATCGCTCTGGAGAGAAGT
Source organism: Candidatus Bathyarchaeota archaeon (assembly GCA_005884605.1). Next base: position 4,927 of record VBBE01000146.1, on the reverse strand, counting down.
CTCTCACCGACCGTGGTTCGGAGTCTTGCACGTCTAATGCTGAGGTATCTTATCACGAACCACTTGGCTCTGGGAAGACTTGTCACAGCAACCCATCCGATAGGCACTCCATTCTGTTCAGCAACAAAGCACCCGTCAGAATCAAATCGTCGCGAGGAGAGGACTGCCTTCGTCCGTGGAACATCTGCAAAACCGCCGAAGGCATCCTTCAGAATCTCAAGTAATGTTGACTCTTCACCACGAGAGAAGGCTCTGACCGAAATGCCCGATTGTTTTTCGACACGCACCGTTTCGGTCATTCTCAGGGTTTTCCCTTGAGTCTAATTGTTCGAAGAATGATCCAGTAGGCAAGGGCTCCAATCGCTGCAAGAGGCAGTGAGGTGGCGAGGAGATTCGCTAGCGCACCGGTTTCCAGAGCGTTTCCACCGAACGCGGAATTTCGGAGAACGCCCGCTGCAAGGCTAAGAGGGTTGTACTGTGCAATCGTGGCGACCGGGGCGGGAAGATATTGGGCGATCGTTTGAGCAGGGTAGAATACTGTGCTGATTGTGACCATTGACACCTGGAGTGCTTGTGCGTAGACCCAGTAGATCTCTCCTCTTCGCGATACGCTCGCGAAGAACGCAGCTAGACCCGCGATTCCGGTCGAGAGAACGAATAGGAAGGGAATGAGGGTAAGAGCGTACAATGCTCCCTGTACTGGAATTGGAGCACCGAACAGCATGAACGAGAGATATGCTATGATTAGCAGTGCCCCAGAGTAGACTACTCCTCCCAGTCCTCCGGAAATGATGTAGGCTCCAACTAGGCCTCGGGTCCGAATTGGAAGTGTCAGGTAATATTGCACTACTCCCTCTCGAAGTGCGAGCCAGATTCGTCGGCCAGTGTCTGTCGCGGCAGAAAATAAGCCCACTACGACGATTCCTGGGACGAGGAACTGGAAATAGGAAGAGCCGATTGCCTTGGAGGCAGGGATCAACCTTGTGTATACTAGCCCCACGACGAGCATGTCTGAAAGGCTGAGACTGATCAATACCGCCATCAACCATTTGGTCCTGAAGAAATACGAGAAATCGGTTCGCGCAATGCGGACAAGTCTTGAGAACTGGCTCAAGCCGCTTTCACGCCTTCAATGACTTTGTCGACGATTTTCGCGCTCAACGAGAGTGTTCCGACCGCGACTCCGGTGACTACTGCTGCTGCGAGGATCGGGTTGAGTAGGAAGCTAGGGTCGAAGCCTAGGACCCATCTTGTCAGGTCCGCGCCGTAGGTCAAGGGGCTGAACACAGATATTGGTGAGTAGAAGCTGGGCATGAAGATGAGTGGGTAGAAGACTGTGCTGAACCGGACGATCAGTGCTGATAGCCCGGCGAGGAATGCGCTGTAGAGGTCCACGGACTTGAATGCGATGAATGACATTGACACCATTATTCCCGTGATTCCGAGTCCGAGGAGAAACATCGAGATCATCGCGAAAACCGCGCCTTGAACTGTAAGATCGCCCACGAACCATAGGACGCCGATTAGGGGTGGGAGAACCTTGATCATCGTGTTCACGACCCCATAGATCGCCTGAGCTGCCAAGAATCCTCCACGCGAGACCGGTAGGGAGAGGAAGTAGGGCAATTCTCCTTCATGCGCATGCTCAACGAAGTGTCGGCCCACCTCGGCTCCAGAATCGAATACCGTAATCACCATCAGTCCGATTGCGTAGTAGAACAGGTAGTTGGGGACTGCCGTCGATACCAGCTTTGACATCAGGGACCCGTAGATCGCTATTTGTAGTCCGAAAAGCGCCCAGGCCAGAATGAACCAGGTTCTCAGCGATAGGAGCATCCTAACGTTGTATGCTGCGAGGGTCAGGACACGGTTCATGGTTGATCCGCCAGGGCTTTGCCTGTGAAGTGCAGGAACACATCATCCAGGGAAGGCTCGGTGATCCGGATAGACGCGATCTTCGCACCGGCCACGTAACTAGCGGATGTCATCTTTGGAACCCAGTCTTCCGCTTTCGATACCTTCGCTCGCAGCTGATTACCTTCCGGCGATAAGGATACGTCGCCGCCGAGCCCGTTGAGGCTCCCCACTAGCTTTTCAGAAACAGGGTCTTCGAAATCCACTTCAACAATATCTCCCCCAGCGATCGCGTCCTTCAGCTTTGGAATGGTATCGCACACCACCCGTTGGCCCTGGTGCAATATCGTCACCCTATCGGCAAGGTACTCTGCCTCCCGTACCTCGTTCGTCGCAACTATAATCGTGGATCCCTGGTCGCGGAGCTCGCGGATTTTGTCCCAGATCTTCCTCTTACCCCTAAGATCCACCTGGCTCGTCGGCTCGTCAAAGATCGCTAGCTTAGGCTTCTGAATGAGGACCTTGGCAGTCTCCAGCCGTTTTGCTTGGCCGCCTGACAGGTGCATGAACATCTTGTCACGCGACTCCCACAACTCCAGATCCTTCATCGTCCGCTCGATCAGATCCTGGCGCTTCGCAGGATCGATATCGAACATAGAAGCGTGAAACCTCAGAATCGAGGAGGGCTTGTGACGCCAGAAACCCCGTGCTTCCTGGAAGGCTATTCCCATGACTTCTCGAACCTTGGTCCCCTCGTCAACAACGTCAATCCCAACGACTTTGGCAGTGCCTGATGTCGGTTTCAGAATGGTGCAGAGGATCATCAGGAGGGTGGTCTTGCCCGAGCCGTTGGGGCCTAGAATTACCATTATCTCGCCCTCGTTGACCGTGAAGTTCAAGCCGCGAAGGGCGTCAGTTTTCCCGTACCTCTTCGAGAGGTTGAGCGTTTCCACTGCAAACAAGCTTGGGAAACGACAGTTCGCGGAGATGGGCGATAAAAATGTTGAACCAGCGCCCTTAAGCTCGAGAGCAGCCCTGACCCGCGCGACTTCAGAAGAATGTTATCAACAAGAGGTGCATTACCCGCGATATGAAATTCGGCGTATGTGTCCCAAACTACGGCGAATCATCCTCGCGCGAGGCACTCGGCACGGTAGCTTGGGAGGCCGAACGTACTGGCTGTGACTCGCTCTGGACTACCGACCATATCCTGATGCCCAGAAACAGCGGGACTCCGTATGAGAGAATCTTCGATAGCATCACAACTCTCGCCTACCTTGCTCCAATTACAAATCGGGTAAGACTCGGAATCTCGTCATTGATTATTGCGATGCGAAACCCTGTTGTTGTTGCGAAACAGCTCGCTACGATTGACAATCTCGCCCGAGGAAGACTCATGCTGGCAATCGGCGCCGGCTGGAACGAGAAGGAATTCGCGAGTCTAGGTTCAAACTTCCGCAACAGAGGCAGGAGGGTTGACGCGTCTATTCGGCTTCTGAGAGCGCTCTGGAGAGGGGAGACAAGTTTCAAGAGTCGTGTTCTTGGGATAGACTTTCGCGACGCAGTCTTCGAGCCGCATCCAACTCAGAAGAATCTATCCATTTGGATTGGTGGGACAAGCAAGGCGGCCATGAAACGCGCCGTAACCCTTGGCGATGCGTGGCATCCAAACGTGCAACCCCTCGACCAATTCACAAAACTCGTTGCTGACTTCAGAGCCGTTTCTCCGGATGCAAGAACCAAGGAGATCTGCGTCCGAATCGCCATTAACACCAGGGGCGAACAGTCGGAGTACAAGTCGCCGCAGGGACTTTAACCATACTCGAATCCAAGCCAGTCCTGTAGCTAGAATGCTCCCTACGGCTGGCGTAAACCGAGTCTTCGGTTTACTAGATCTCTTGAAAGCGTACAATGGAAAGACAGACATCGCGACTCTAACCATCGACCTCCGCATCGACCTTGACGAGCTTCTTCCAATCATCGACACAGCGGAATACCTCGGTCTCGTCGCCGTCAAGGAGGGTGAGATCTCATTGACGGAGCTCGGTACTAAAGCCCACAGCAGCAAAATAGCTGAGCGGAAAAAGCTCGTTCACGTGCGCTTGGAGACGCTCGAGCCCTTCTCTGACATCGCAAAGCTCCTCAAGGAGCAAGGGCAAGTAACACGGTTCACCCTTGCCCGTTTCATCAGCTCCAAGTTCGGACCCACTCTCGACATACCCACATTGATCAGCATACTCATCAGCTGGGGAGTCTTCACGGGCCTATTCGGCTACGATGGCCAGTCAGAACGGCTGCTGCCGAAAACCCACACTCACTAGCTGATCTTCGAGATTATCCGATCCGCGAGATCATACAATACCGGATCTCGAGGGCTCCTAGGTCGCTCGAGATCGATCTTAACATCATCAACTATTTTCGCCGGCCTCGCGCTCAACACCATCACACGGTCAGCCATCTCGACAGCCTCCTGAACATTGTGCGTAACCATTAGCACTGAACCAGTAGGGTAAGCCGGGTCCCTCCAAATGTCAACGACTTCGCGCCGTAAGTTCTCAGCCGTCAAGGCGTCGAGGCTTGAGAACGGCTCGTCCATCAACAACACCTCCGGCTGGAGCGCGAGAGCACGGGCAATCCCGACCCGCTGTTTCATCCCACCTGACAACTCCTTCGGATAGGAAGATTCGAACCCCTCCAAGCCAACGTCCTGAATATACTTCTGTGCGATCTTCAGCTGTTCCTCTTTCTGAATCGACGATGATGAGATCGCCATCAACACGTTTCCAAGCACTGTTTTCCAAGGTATAAGGGCGAAGGTCTGGAAGATCACACCGACCTTTGGGCTTGGACTCGTAATGGGTTGGCCGTGAAACAGCACCTGACCGCTTGTCGGTTTGTCGAGTCCATCAATAATTCGGAGCAGCGTGCTCTTGCCGCAGCCTGAAGGCCCGACAATGCAAAGGAACTCTTTGTAGACGTCAAATGAAATATGGTCGAGTACTGTTGTGCTCTTGCCTTCGCCCGGATAGATCTTTGCAATGTCCTTGATCTTGAGAATAGGTTCAGATGTCTT
>VBBE01000053.1:5199-8866 GCA_005884605.1 Candidatus Bathyarchaeota archaeon | reverse complement strand
GCCAGACAAGTCTCCAATATGCGCGGTAGTATGGCAAATGCTTCATCTTGTTGTGTTTGTTCATGGACTTCCAGTGGACGTTCTCCTGACAGATTGTGCACTTCGTCAAACCCGGTTCACATTAGCGTCGTCTTGCATGACTTTAGAACTTCGTTGGGCTCATCATAGACTCTGCACAGGACGGTCAGGCACGTCCTTGGTGGCTAGGATATTGATTGGGCCGCCAACTTGCGTGACGATTTCGGAGATTGTATGCGGATCAATTGCGCCCACCGGAAAGAAACGATCCGCGCCCGCTTTCCGGTACTCGCGTAGGCATCTATTTTAGCAACGTACGCGCGTCATTCTATCCGAGAGTATGGGAAAGAAGGAAGCGCCGACGGAACCGAAGAAGCAGAGCGAGGTTGCGAAGGCTGCGAAGGGATTCTTCTATGGTATGGCTCTGCACGGAATGGTGACCTACGCGTTGAGGCTGAGAATGCACATGGAGAACTTGTTCATGCTTATCACTATGGGCGACATGCTTGGGATACCAGTACTGCCGCCCTACTACAGTCTTAGGCTCCTTCCCTACGCGGTCCCGTCCTTGAAGACGTGGAAGCAGACACTGCTCAGGGATCGCGACATTACCGACTCATTGTACTAGGGGCGTCAAAGGCGGCGGTGAGCGCTGCGGTCAAAGCAGGGATGACCGAGTACTTTGCATCCAATCCCGATGTCAAGTACATTCTCTTCGGTGGCAAAGGCGGGCTCGGCAAAACAACTCTCTCAGCGGCGACCGCCTATTGGCTAGCGAGTAGGGAAAAGAGGGTCTGCGTCTTCTCAACTGATCCCCAAGCCAGTCTCTCGGATATTTTCGAGAGAAAGGTCTTCGGCCAGGGAGAGGTCGAGCTCGCTGCGAACCTCTATGCTGTTGAGATAGACGCGGATCGGAGAATCGCGGAGTATCAGGAGGAGATTAGGAACAAGATCAAGGACATGTACAAGATGGAGACGATTCCCGAGGAAGTGGAAGACTACATCAACTCCTCGGCCGCTGAGCCGGCGATGGCGGAATCAGCTACGTTCGATGCCATGGTTGAGCTGATGACTGCAGGCAAGTTCGACTATTACGTGTTCGACATGATGCCCCACGGACACGCGATAAGATTCCTGGGCATGGCCGACATTCTTGACCAGTGGGTCGAGAAGATTGTCAGCGTGAGGAAAAAGGCCGGGGAGTATGGGGAGGCCGCGACGGTGATAGGTAGCAAGGGAAGCCTTGCCCAGGAAGATCTTGTCCTGAAAGAGCTTGAGTACATCAGAGGACGTCTAGACTTTGTCAGCACCATGGTCCGCGATCGAAAACATACCGCGTTCTTCTACGTTCTCATTCCGGAACTGATGCCCATCCTCGACACACGAAAAGCACTGGAGATGTTCCGCGAGTTCAATGTGACTGTGAGCGGGGTCGTCGTGAACCAGGTATATCCTAAAGAGTTGAAGGACCAGCCGGATGTTCCAGTCTTTTTGAAGAACAAGATATCCTCCCAGCAAGAATACGTACAACAGATCCAGAGCGAGTTCGGGAGTCTCATCAAAGGAATTGTGCCAATGCTTGACCGAGAGCCGAAGGGTCTGAAGATGATATCGAATGTAGCAGACATACTCTACGGATCATAACCGGCCATGGAGACAACGAAACCGAGCCTGCCCTTCCCTTCTTTCATAGCCGAAAAGAAGGACTTGAAGTATCTCTTCTTCGGCGGGAAGGGAGGAGTTGGAAAGACAGCAGTAGCCGGTGCAACAGCTTATTATCTCTCAGAATCGCTTGGAAGGAAAACACTGATCTCCTCCACCAATCCTGTCCACAGCCTCTCAAGCCTGTTTGGCCAGGATCTCTGGAAGAAGGGGACCCAGAAAGTTGAAGGAACCAGGAACCTCTATGCCGACGAGATAGACATTTCCTCAACCATAGAGAGATACAAGGGTGAGATCAAGGATCGGCTCGTCCAATTTCTGAAGTTCGCAGATATTCCTGTAGATATTGAGCCGTTTATCGAGATCGCTACGACAAATCCTTCATTCGAGGAGTCGGCGATGTTCGATGACATGGTTGACTTGATGCTTAACGAAAAGTATGACGCGTACGTTTTCGACACGGCACCGGTCGCACACACGTATAGACTGCTGGGTATGTCCAAGGTCTACAACCTCTGGCTCAACAAGATGATCAAGAGCCGTGAAGAGTCCATGTCTCTGCGGGCAAAACTTTCTTTCCGGAAAGAGAAGATAGCTCAGGAGCTGAAAAAGGACCCGCTTCTAATCTCGCTAGCCGGAACCAAGAAGAAGACAGAGGAGGCCAGAAAACTTCTCACCGACTCAGAAAGGACCGCGTTCTTTTTTGTGACCTTGCCACTCGCCCTCCCAATCGCGGTGATTGAACGGTTCATTACTTGGGTCCAAGCCTTCCAGATTCCTATTGGAGGAGTAATCGTCAACGAAGTTATTCCAACGGTTAACTCCGAAAAATTGTCTCCCTATGTCGCGAACCGGACGAATGAACAGGCGGGATACTTGAAACTGGCTGAACAGAAGTTTCCGGGAATGATAAGAGCCGTGCTGCCTCTATACGAGAGGGAAGTCAACGGCCTGGACATGGTTTCTAAGATGGCTCAAAGCCTGTCCTTAGGCTCGGAAACGAGAATCTAAGCGGTTTCTCTCCTATTATGCTTTATAAGGCCTCAAATCACCAGCTATTCTTATATTTTCGGCGGCTAGCTCCGCTACGTGATCTCGATTGTATGAATCGCTCATAGTAATGCTGAGCGGTATCATCGTCTATAGTGTCGTCTATCAGTTCTACGTGAAATGGTTCGACCGGAGTGTCGTGCAGTCTGATCCCAAGCGTCCGACGCCAGCCCACACGTACATGGATGGTGTCGAGTTCTTTCCATCAAACAAGTATGTTATGCTGGGCTGGCACTGGAAGAGCATCGCCGCGCTCGGACCAGTGACAGGGCCCGCCTTAGCGATAGTCTGGGGCTGGTTGCCCGGGTTTCTCTGGATACTGATCGGAAATTCGTTGTTGGGCTGGTTGCATGACTACAATTCGATGGTTTCATCAGTAAGAAACGAGGGCGCATCTCTTGGACCTTTAACGTACCAGCTAATAGGAACTAGGGCTCGAAAGGTCCTTGTCGCCTTTCTGGCGTTCTACTCGATCCTCATATTCGCAGCTTTCTTGGGTGCGCTTCTTCCTGTGGTCAAGGGCACGGGCGCGGGAGGTGCAGCCGCGATGGTATCGTTCCTTCTAATCGCAACAATAGGAGCCGTGTCTGGCTTCGCAATATTCAGGGCCAAGATCAATGTTGTGGCGGTTACCGGAATTTCTCTAGCAGCAGTCGCTCTATCCGTTTATCTCAGCCAGGTCGTGTTTGGAACCGTGATCAACTCAGCCTTCGTCTCCGCCGTACCCGATGCTCAGTTGCAGGAAGATATCCTCTTGATCTCCATGCTAGGATTCAGTTTTCTCGGAGCGGTCTTGCCGCTCTGGAGTTTTGCCATGCCGATAAACTATCTGGGATTCTACGTGGCCTACTTCGTTATCGCGGCAATCATAGGAAGCTCGTTCGTTGCGCCTCAGACTTTTGCTCAGCCTCTCTTCACCAACTGGTTCGCGCCCGTC
>VBBE01000053.1:0-5150 GCA_005884605.1 Candidatus Bathyarchaeota archaeon | reverse complement strand
GCAGGAAGATATCCTCTTGATCTCCATGCTAGGATTCAGTTTTCTCGGAGCGGTCTTGCCGCTCTGGAGTTTTGCCATGCCGATAAACTATCTGGGATTCTACGTGGCCTACTTCGTTATCGCGGCAATCATAGGAAGCTCGTTCGTTGCGCCTCAGACTTTTGCTCAGCCTCTCTTCACCAACTGGTTCGCGCCCGTCTCGATAGGCGCCGGGTCCGGGCTGATCAGTACGATATCTTTTCCTCTATGGCCTCTTCTCTTTGTCACCATAGCCTGCGGTGCGTGCTCGGGTTGGCATGGCTTGATTGGTTCGTCTCTTTCATCCAAGCAGTTGGACAATGAGGCGGACGCTCACTTCGTTGGTGGGGGTGGGATGCTGCTTGAGGGGATTCTGGGGCTGACATCAGTGGTGGCGGTTGGGGCCCTTACGTCAACTAAAGGTGGTGCTCTATCGCTCTATGTGATTGGTGGAGCCAAGTATCTTAGCAACCTGCTAATCCCATCAGCCGCATCGATCGCGATCATGGCTCTTATGGTTCTGATACTAGGGCTCACGCTGACCCAGCTGGCCCTCCGGTTTGCGCGGCTAGCTATCTCAGAGATGGTTGGACGGCGTTTTCTCAAGAATATCTACGTCACTTCGATTATCGTGTCTATAATCACATTCTTGCTTACGAGCACGAGGTTCAGCGCTCCTTGGGGTTTCATCTGGACCCTGTTTGGTGGTTCCAACCAACTCCTTGCCGGTGTAACACTCCTCGTCACGACACTATGGCTCGCAAAGATTCGAAGGACAACATTGTTGACAGGCATACCGGCAGTATTCATGCTAGGCACAACCATCGTTGCGCTAGGCTATACTGCCTATGCCACGCTAGACATTGCTATGACGACGAGCACACCATTGAAGATTTACGGAAACGCGGTTGCGGGGGGAATCGCTGTCATACTGGCAATTCTAGGCATTGTATTGTCATACGATGGATTCCGCGCCTATCGGCGGATTAGAGTCGGGGCAGTCAGCGCGCCGTCAATGACTCTGGGGCCGATGCTCGCCAAGGCGGTCGAAGCGGAGACGCCGCAACCAAGCCTCGCTAACGAGTTCGCTGAAAAGTAGATAGCATCATGTAGGGTGCCGGCCTCCTAGTCACTGGTCTTGGCCTTCGTCTTCTCAGATATCGAAGTTGTCGCGGCTCTAGCCACTATCCTCGTCGTCGTCTATTTTCTCGGGACCTACTACAAGCACAGGATTCTCAAGCGATACGCTCACTGGTTCGAGGAGAGATTCTCCCGGAAGGCCAGGGTGAAGTTTGCATCGTTCGGGCATGCTGGTCTCAGAATAAAGTGCGAGATGAACAGCTCATCTGACGGGTTCAAGGAGCTAGAGTTTGCGTTAACGTTAGGCGCTAGAGAGAATCTGATCTACTACCCCTACTCGTTGATCACGAGGGATTCTGACAGGCTGAACTGCTGGGCTACCCTGACCGACCCAGTAAAGTTCCAGGTTGAGATTACGAGGCTGAGGAAGAACATGAAGCTCACCTGGGAAACAGCTGGCATTGAAGAAGTCAAGATCCCTCAACTCAGTGAGCTGGGGTACAGTGTCTATTCGAAGGGCGTCGAGTTCGCGAACCAACTGGTCGACCGGAGTGGTTTGGTTGCGAGATTGAAAGATCTGAACGCTGTTGATTCTCTGATGCTTGAGGAAGAACCGTCGAGGCTCCACCTCGTGGCGAGGCTGCGCATGGACGAACTGGCTAAGACGATTGATCTTATCTCTCTGGTTGGACGTTCGATCTAGTGAGAAACACGGGTCGAGGCTATTCGGCCGGAGCGCTCTAACGCGTCGAGTATCGTTGTTCTTAGCTCTTCGTAGTCCGGAAATTTGTTGAAGACTTTGTTCCCTCGAATCAAGATGCATGGAGTCCTTAGGATTCGGTGCCTGATCGATAACCAGACTCCTTGCGGGGACGCCGAGTCCACTGGATCGAGTACTACTGACCCGCCGAACTCAGTCTTGAGCTTCTGTGCTATCTCAGAGAGCTGGAAATATTGTTTCTTGACATCCTCCGGGTAGTCTTCCAGCTGTTCCGAATAAGGAGCCATGCCGGTCGCGTGCATGACTTCCATACAGTGCTGGCAGTGAGCGAACAGAGTGGGCATGATGCCGACAAAAGTAACCTTCAAGGGAAAACTAGGCGAAGAAGAGTGACCCGGTCTCACACTATTCGATTCCTCGTTCTGACATATAAGCGAACTTTCTCCTCTCAAGGGTGGGGATAAGGATCTGACCCGCTGCCCGATCTCTCGTAGCGTCCCCTCTCTTTCCATCATATTCGAGTCTCTCCGAGGCTACCGTAGCCACTTTCGATCATACTTGAGGAATAGGACTCTCAGTGAGAGTCCCTGATTCTCTTAAATGGTCATCGCCATACGAAACGCGGGCCATGGGATGGGAAGGAGGTGTGTTGATTTTTGAATAGAAAAGAAGGAATCATTGTGACCATTGTAGTACTCGCCACTTTCATCACCGGGATGTTCGCATCCGCATCTGCATCTCAGGTGCTCAACGTGTTCGTCACAAACTTTCCAAAGACTCACCTTGGACAAGAACCTGGGTCACTTGTCACGCTTCGCTGTCAAGGCTCTCCCGTGATAGCTCGCGAACTGTTCTGTACTAGATCGCATTCTGATGGAACGACACCAGAGAATTTCACGGTTCCAGTGGGTTCGGTCTTGGTCGTCACCGATGTCTCTTGGAGAATAGATAGGGGCAGGGTGTATGCGGGAAACTCGACGATTTTCACCATCGAACTCAGAGAACAATTGAGCAACCATCGAAGCTTGGTTTTCATCTCTTACCAAGTAGCCGACGTGGATGGCGTCGCGTTCAAGGACGAGCATCTGACAACAGGTTTTGTCGTTTCGCCCGGAGTTACCATCATGGCACCATCGGACTCGCTTGCCATGTTATACGGATATCTGGTGAACACTGGATAATTCCTGATGGTGCTAGATGTTGTCCTGAAAAACTGTCAAATCCCCTTTTTTTCCCGAGCCCGATAATCTTGACTATATGGTTGTGCTAAAAGCACGCGGCGGGAGCATAGTGCCGACAGGCCGATGCATCCCACTGCGGGAGAGATATCTCTGACCGTCGTCGACTGGCTGCTCCACTCGGACCCGTCGATCCGCTGGCAGGTGATGCGGGGACCTGACCGGTGCGCCCGCGGATAAGGTCGCGGCCGAGCGGGCACGGGTCGCCACCGAGGCGATAGCGAGAATAGCTGCGAATAGAACGATGAAAACATAATTCCGATATTCTAGGCGAGGTCCAGGCGAACGAGGCTCCGACTACTCATTACTCTTAGGCAGGCTCATCGTCAGTGTAGTGTCGGATAACTGGTAATATTTTGGACGATTGAAACTGCCCATGAGTCAGGTGGGGAGGGGTCACTCATCGGGTCTATTGTGATGACTTTGCCCTGATCTTCTTGTGGCCGCGTGCCTTTGAGGGAACCCACCCGCCATCCTTGGTTCGCTTGTAGCTTTCATTGTAGTATTGTCCAAAGTCGCTGGGGTTGAGGAGGGCGTCTGCTGGGACGAGAGCGCCCCAACCCCGTCCTCTCATGAAGATCTCATTGAAATCCGGATTGTGGATTAGATCCTTGGAGTTGTCGGGACGGTCGTGCCACACCTCCATATCGAGTATACGCAGTGTTTCTCCTTGATCCGCGATAAGTTGGGAAGCATCATCCGGTCCCGTTGGCTTTCCGATCAGGTCCCCCCGATGGACGGCGATTTCTTTGTAGTTGAATCTAAGGGTCCCGGACCCTTCGAGAATCAGATAGTATTCGTCGACTTCGCTGTGGCTGTGTAATCGAGCGGACGATTCACCGTTCTCGATCACTTCGACCCTGAAGGCAGTCCGGCCGGGCCCGAGCAGCGGCATGAGGAATCGCGTATAGTATCCTTCCCGTTTCCTTGTCAGCGAACGCTCAGATCCGTCCAGCCTAGTATCATCAAAGACGTTGATGACCGGCTTCCTCCAGAGGTTCTCTGAAAGCACCCCGTCCTTCTTCAGGTAAACGTCGTTTGACCAGAAAGATGTCAGACGTAGCAAGAAATCCATTCCCTGTTCGCTTAGAGAGGGTATCGTCAGAGTGAGCTCGCTGCTGGAGTTCCGGTTCAGGTTTCCTGCTTTCTTGCCCAGCTCGTCCCAGAGCCAATTGGTAAACGGTATTAGTCTTCCGCCATGTCCTTCGGGGATTGTTGGCTTTTCAAAGAATAGGTCCCAGGCCAGGTCTACTCTTATCGCCCCTTCACGGACGGCCTCCTCTAGTATTACCTTCATAGGAAAACCGGATGAGGACCCGGACATTTCTAGCTATCGGATCATCATCAGTGTCACTCAAGTTTGGGCTTATTACTAGCTTCTGACTGCTGGCTCATCGGAGAGCTTTGTCAGAAGTGAGTGAGACTAATTCTCCGTCAATCTCTCTAGCTGACTAAGATGGTCCCGTGCATCCAAGGGTGAAGAATGCAATAGTAATAGTAGGTGCCGGGGGTGTTGATGGAGTATGTGAACAGTTGACCCTTGCCTAGGGTGCCTGAGTCGAAAGCTCGGGACTCGGAAGTATTGGAGCCTGCTCCGTTCGGACACGCATTTGTGGTATCGGCTGTGGTGCACTCACTAGCTGTGTGAGGTTGGCCGCCGGTGTTTGTCCATGTTAGGGCTGTTCCAGATGTTATGTTCTTGGGTATGGGACTGTAGCCGCAGTTTCCAGTGTTGGAGCAGAACCCTGTATCCCAGATGGTCACGTTGGGGCCTGTTGGTGGTGCGGGAGCAGCTTGGGAGCGATTTGCCATGTAGAATACCCCAGCGATGACGACTACGATTATGATGACAGAAGCGAGTACGACCCAGATCTTTCGGCTTCGTCGAGGACCGATTGATGGTTTTGAGTTGGCCATTCTAGCTTCTCCTGTTATCCCAGTATTCCTGGACGACTCATAGCTCAACGCCTAAGGTCCGGCCGATTTTCGGACAGTTTTTTTAGTTCACGATATCGTCTCGAATGTTCTGTTGCAGGCCCTGGACGATATCCAGATTCGAATAATGAAAGAGCTCGCCAGTCCCCGCTCTTTTC